>JAPKZR010000064.1 GCA_026393695.1 Actinomycetota bacterium | reverse complement strand
ACCTGCACGCCTCGTTCGGCGGCACGAATGAGGCTGCGCGCAATCGGGCTATCACCCGACGTGCGATACAGCGTCATCTTGATCGACTGCACCCGCGGGTCGGCGGCTGCTTCGTCGATGAACGCCTCGATCGAACTCGCAAACGACTCGTAGGGGTGATGCACCATCAGCGCCCGTTCGCGGATGACCGAGAACAGACTGCGATCGGTTTCTTCGGCGCGGGCGATACGGCCAGCGGTAACCGGCGGCCACGGCGCATCTTTGAGCGTGGGTCGATCGAGTCCATGAATGCTGAACAGGCACGTGAGGTCGAGCAACTGGCGATGGAAGCTGACGGCGTCGTTGCCGAGCTCAAGTTCGCGCTGCAACACATCGAGCATTTCTGGGCTCATTGAGGTCTCGACCTCGAGACGTACCGCGCGGCCGAAGCGCCGGCGCCGAAGTTCGAGTTCAACCGCGGCCAACAGGTCGTCGGCTTCCTCGTCTTCTACGGTGAGGTCGGCGTTGCGGGTGACGCGAAAGACGGCCCACTCTTCGATGATCATCCCGATAAACAACGTGTGCAGGTGCGCGGCGATCACTTGCTCTACCGGCACGAACCGCTGGCCATCGCTGAGCGCGACCAAGCGAGGGAACACCGTGGGAATCTTCAGGCGGGCAAAGCGGCGCTCGCCAGTCTCGGGGTCGCACACCATTGCGGCAATGCTGAGCGCCAGGTTCGAGATATAGGGGAACGGGTGCGCCGGGTCTACGGCAAGCGGGGTCAGAACCGGGAAGATGCGGCGCTGAAAGATCTCGACTGCGTAACTTTGATCAAACTCGCTGAGTTCGTTCCACGACAAGATCTCGATGCCTTCGGCGCTGAGCAAGGGCCGTAGCTGATTGGCCACGATGTCTTCTTGAATCGATATGTGCTCACGCACCGCCACGGTGATCGCAGCAAGTTGTTCGAGCGGCGTGCGACCATCAGGCGTGGCCGTGACGATGTCGGCAGCTACTTGGTCGTGCAGCGCCGCAACGCGCACCTGAAAGAACTCATCGAGGTTTGACGACGCGATCGCAATGAACTTGACGCGTTCAAGCAGCGGGATACCTGATTCGCCAGCGAGCGACAGCACCCGGCGGTTGAAATCGAGCCAGCTGAGTTCACGATTGAGGTGGCGCTCATCGACCACGGGGCAACGACCGTTCTATTGCTGATCTTCTTCGTCGGCGTAACCGAGAAGCCATTCGATCGAGATGCCTTCACGCTCGGCATCGCGAACAACGCGCTCACGATTGCGGCGGAACTGTGGGTCGTCGCGAGGCAGGAGTACCAGACGGGCCAGCACGCGTGCACGGAACTCTGAGAGCAGGGTGTGATCGCCGTAGCCGAAGTCGACCTCCCAATGAGGCGACACTGGGCCGAGATACACGATGCGAGCGTGGGCTCGTGGTTGAACGGTTGTGTCGGTCATGACTCACTCCTGGCGTACGAAACGCTGATTGTACCGGACAGCCTTGGTTTCGCCGAACAATTGTGCTTGACTATCCAAAGCGGGAACCAAATGGATGCGCTGTTCGTCTGAAGAGAGACGTACACGTGGTCCGGTTGTCCCAAGCCCCTCGGGGCTCGTGCGGGCGGACCACCAGATGGTGGAACCAGCGAAAGGCTCGTGAATGCACGATCACACTTCAGAAGAGGCAGCCGCCATCTGGATGGCGCAAGGCAACTGCCGTAACTACCCTCCAGAAGCGTTTTTCCCCAGCGATGGAGTAGGCGTCGACCGCGCTCGCAAGATTTGCGGAACCTGCACCGTCGTCGACACTTGTCGCGAATACGCGCTGCATAACCGAATTGAACATGGCGTGTGGGGCGGATGTAGCGAACGAGAGCGTCGTCGCATCCTCAAGCGCCGCCGCCTCGCCGTGACACCTAGCTGAGCGCCGCTCAGCATTGGACCACGACCGACCTCGGACGGAAAACGAAGACGGAGACGGAGACGAAAACGTCAAACGCCGGTGTCTGCGGACACCGGCGTTTGCATATCGGTTCGTAACAACGTGCTGCGGCGGGCGAACCCGCCAGCAAGCAATCAGTTGCTTTCGGTCTTCTCTGCAGCCTTGGCCTTGTCGATTTCCTCGAGGCGCTTGAGCTTGTCGGCGTCGCTTTCGACGGCGGCCTCTTTGCTGCCGGCATCAAGACCCTTCTTGAATTCGTTCTGGGAGCCACCGAAAAGCACCAGAACCAAAACAACGAGCAGGCCAATCTCTGGGGGATCAAGAAAAGAAAGCATGTGCGTACCTTACCAGTGGGTCGTTGAGAGAAATAGTCGCCAGACTCTGTTTTTCGTCTAGATGCAGCGACTTGCGGGGCGTTAGGCCGTGGCCGTGCGACGTGTGCTCTGGGCGCGCTGACGACGCAAGCGACGACGCTCGCGCTCGCTCAGGCCGCCCCAGATACCGAACTTCTCGCCGTTGACGAGAGCGAACTCAAGACAGTCGAGACGCACGACGCAGCCCCGGCAGACCTCTTTCGCCTCACGCGTGCTTGCGCCGCGCTCTGGGAAAAAGAGGTCTGGGTCTACGCCCAAACAGTTCGCCTGGTCTTGCCAGCTGCGATCGTCGTCATGTGTGTTACTAAAACTCATAAGGAGGCCTCCTGCCCTTTGTCGGCCATGAGTGCGATTGTCGCTCAAATTGCAGCGTGATCGCACCCCTGTAATTACATTGCTGTCATTGTCCCCTATCACATCACGTTCGCGCAAGAGAGGATTCATTATTTGTGAGATTTCTCGCGCCGTCCGCGCGAAGTGGTTCTCGCGCTGCACCCCCACGCGACGAAGTTGCGGCGCTCACGCCCCTCACGGAATCGTGCGCCGCTACTTCGTTGGCGAGACGACGGCTAGGGGATCACGCTCGTGGTGGTCACCGTGAGATCGCCGCTGACTACCGTTATCGCACAGCCTTCGGCGATATCGGTAGTGGTAGTCACTTCGGTGAACGCCGCGCACAACATGTCGGCTTCGAAGGGGCCGCTGAGGCACGTGAACGGCACCGTGGTGGTTCCCACATACGGATCAACTGCCGAATCGATAGTCGTAGCAGTGACGGCTGAGCACAACTCAGTAACGACGGTGGTGGGCGTGGGATAGACGTTGATGGTGCTGGTCGCGCTTTCTTCGACGCCGTCGGTGCTGGGTGTGCTGTCGGCCGTGGCCGTGTCGCCCGCTGCGGCCCCGGCGCTGAACCTGTCGTTGCTTGATGCCGTGCGTTGACCGATCACAACGCCAACCGCGAGCAAGCCCGGCACAGCAAGGGCGGTGCAGGCGATCGAGAGCGCCTTGCGACGGCGCCGCACGACGCGATGCCGCACATCGGCGATGGACCCACCGCCGAAACGAACCTCGCCGGCGCGGCGGCGAATGCTTTCGTTGATGACATCGTCGATTTCACTCATTGCAGTTCCTCTTTCAGGCGGGTCTTTGCGCGACTTAATGATGACTTCACGGTGCCAATTGCGATGCCGAGGGTGGCGGCGATCTCGGCATCGGTCGATTGCATGTAGAACCTCAGCACCACGACCTCGCGTTGCGGAGATGGCAGTCGACGCAGCGCGTCGATGACGTGATCGGCGACAGCGGGTGTGTCGAGCGCATCGTGCGGTACCGGGCGGCGGCGGGCAAGGGCCCGACGACGCTGCACCCGACGACATCCGTTCAGCACGCAGCTGCGTACGTAGCCATCGGGATTGTCGAGCTTGGCCCACCGAGGGAGTGCTTTGGCGAATGCCTCTTGCACTACCTCTTCGGCTTGCTCACGAGTATCCACAAGGAGATACGCCATGCGGCACAACGGTTCGTATAACCGTTGATACGTGGAGGTGGCATCGCCTCGAAACGGCACCCACTGAGCACCTTCGTGCGCTGTCGCCTCTGATTCGGTCATTTCGCTGAACTCCAACATCTATGGGTAAAGAGTCCCAGCACAGGCGATTGGTTCCCGGCGACGAAAGAACGTTGAGAAATCAGCCGGCAGCGCGGCCGCCGCCGCGGGCCATCTTCTTTTTGTTCTCGATGAAGTCGACGAGTACGAAGTCGCCAAGCGTGTCAGGCGTGGTGAAGAAGGCGCGGCCACGGTTGATGGCAGTGAGCTTCTCGACGAAGCTCTTCAGCGAACGATCGGCATCGAGCATGAACGTGTTGATACGAATGTTGTCTTTGGTGCAGCGCACCACTTCTCGCAACGTGGCTTCGATGGTCTCTTGCGTGGGCGGATAGTTGAAGTACGGATCGCCGTTGGGTGTGATGTGAGCCGTGGGCTCGCCGTCGGTGATCATGATGATCTGCTTGGTGCCGGTCTGACGCGACAACAGCTGACGAGCAAGCATGAACGCGTGCTGCATGTTGGTGCCGTACGCAAAGTCCCAACTCACTTCGGGCAATTGCTCGGCGGTAATGACGCGAGCAACTTCGCCGAATCCGACAAGACCCATGTAGTCGCGAGGGAATTGCGAGGTGATGAGCGAGTGCAGCGCCATCGCAACCTTCTTGGCGGGCAAGAAGTTGTCGCGCATGGGCATGCTCATCGAGAGGTCGAGCATCAACACGGTGGACGACTTGGTGACGTGCTCGGTGCGCTCGATCTCGAAGTCGTCGGGCGACAGCTGAACTGGCGTGCCTGAACCGCCGCGACGAATGGCGTTGCGCAAGGTGCGCTGCAGATCGAGATTAAACGGGTCGCCGTATTCGTACGCCTTGGTTTCGTAGGTGCGCTCGTGGCCTTGGCCGAAACGATCCATTTGGTGCTGGCCGGCTTTGTCTTTGGCGAGCTTGGTGTAGAGCTCGCGCAGCGCATTTGAGCCGATCTTGCGCAGGCCCTTGGGGGTGAGCTCGAGGCGGCCTTCTTTGTTCTGAATGAGGCCGGCCTCTTCGAGCATCTTGGCCATCTCGGCCAGACGGGCCAACGACTTGGCGGCGTCGTCGCCCATCAGATCGCGGACACGATCCATATCGGCTTCGGCAAGAGCGCCAGGCGTTGACGCGTTACGCAACAGGTTCTCGAGCTGATCGAGCTCACCGAGTTCTTGCATGGTCTGCATCGCCTGGCCGAAGCCCATGGGGTCTTGGCCCTGCATGTCGTATTCGCGGTTCCAGTTCATCTGCGGGAACATGCCCTGCAGGTTCTGGCTGAGCTGATCCATCTGCCAGCGCAGATCCATGTCTTCCATGAGTTGATCGCTGAGCTGCTGCATCTGCGCACGCTGCTCGGGCGTCATCGAGTTCATCATCGCCTGCATTGCGGCCATGCGCTGAGCCATGGTCTCGAGCAACTCTTCGAGCGTCTCGGGGTTCTCGGGGAAGAAGTCGCCGAACTGTTCCATGAACTGTTCGAAGCCGGGGTCTTCGCCCTGCTGTTGCTTATCGAGCATTTCGTTGAGCCCGGCGAGCATGTCCTTCATGCGCTGCATGTCTTCGGGGCTCATGTTCTGCATCTCGCCGCTCATCTTGTCGACGGCTTGTTGCATGAGTTGCTGACGAAGCTTGTCCATCAGTTCGTCGAAGCGCTGTTTGGCTTCGGCAGATTCGAAATCGTAGGCCTGCAGTTCGCGCACCTTGCCGGCGAGATCGTCGGGCAGCATGTCGAGTCTGAAGTTGCGATCTTCGGCGGTCTGGCGAGCAGTGTCGGCGCGTCGTTCGTCGCCACTTTGCTCGGCCGCGTTCTTGGCGTTCTCTACGGCGTGACGTTCTTCGTCGACGATGTCGTCGAGCGCATCGGCGATCTCTTGAAACACGCCACCGAGGTCGCCGCGATCGAGACGCTCCTGGCGCTCTTTACGCAACCGATCCATGATCTCGCGCATGCCCTGCAAACGGTCGCCGTTGCGGTCACGCAGACCTTCTTGCATCATCCGCCGCAAGGCGCTGTTCACGTCACCGTGATAGAGCAGATCGTCGGTCATTGCGTCGAACAGTGTCTCGGCGTCGAGATCGAAGCCCTTTTGGGATCCATCCCAGCGGGAGTAAATAAACCGTGCGGCCATGGGGGCACGCTAGCCTGCCGATCGTCATGCGTGTTCCTCGTACCTTCGCCTTTGTTGACCTTTCGGGGTTCACCAACTACACCGCTGCGTTCGGCGACGACGCCGCGGGGCGAATCCTCAGCGCATTTCGCGGCATTGCCCGAGACCTGGCCAGCGCCCACGGGGTGCGAATTGCCAAATGGCTCGGCGACGGCTGCATGATCGTGGCCATGAACCAGTCCGACTGCGTTGCCTTCGCGATTGAGCTTGAAGACAAAGCGTCCGAGGTGTGCGCTCCCCTGTCATTGCGGGTTGGCATTGCTTCGGGACACGCCCTGTTGTTCGAAGGCGACGATTACATCGGCTCGGCCGTGAACCTTGCTGCACGCCTGTGCGATGCCGCCGGCCCGTATGAGATCTTGATTCCTTCGATGCAACTCGAGCGTCTGCCCGAAGGTATCCACGCCACACCGCAGGGCACACTCGAGCTGCGCGGCTTCCCCGGACCGATCGAGGTCTTCGAGATCAGTGGCGAACTCGCCGATAACGCCAGGCCCGACACCAGCGAACTCTGGACTCGCGCCCCGTACGGCATCTAGTGCCCGAACGAGATCCATCGCTGCCTGCGCGCGGCATCGTTATTCCGAGCTCACATCTCGACCGCACGCGCCTGCACGAAGACATCGAGTTGTTGGCCGAACTGGGTACGCAAGAGCTACGCATCGGCATCGACTGGGACTGGATGCAACCCGCCGCTGGCGTGGTGAACGGCGACGCTGTCGAGTTTTACCTTGGCGCCACGCAAACGGCCCGAGCCTGCGGAGTGTCATTGCAGTTCACCTTGCTCGAACGCAATGTGCCGAAGTGGTTCGATAACGACGGCGGATTCGGCGACGCGAAATGGACCGGTCATTGGTGGCCGCGTTGGGTCGAGACATGTGCCGACACGTTTGGCGACAGCGTTGGCGGCTGGGTGCCCATCGATCACCCATTAGCCGTTGCCAACCGTCTGCATCCCGATGATCCGCGACGTCACGGCGAAGTACTCGACACCGTCATCAAGGCGTGGCGCGATGCATGGCGAATTCTGCAGGGTGGGCCACCGATCATCACGTCGTTCGGCGTCGAGATTGTGCGACCCGTAGACCAAACAATTCCTGCCGAGCACGCGGCGAAGCGACTCGATCAGATTCGCTGGCGGCTCTGGTTACAAGGACTGCGCGATGGTGTTGTGAGCATTCCCGGCAGAGCCGACGTTGAGGTCGCCGATTTGGCCGGCTCATGCGACGTGCTGGGCATCACGGTTCGTCACGAACGCGATGCGTTGGGGCTGTTGCACCGCGCCGCCGAAATGGGACTCGATCGCCCCATGGCAGTAACCATGCTGCTACCCGCTGGAACCGACGCCGACCGTGAGTTGGTGATCGAGCGCTATATGCAGCAGGCCAACGAAGCGGCCTCGGGACTGAAGCTGTTGGCGATTGCGGTGAGTCCGGCGTTCGATGTGGTTGAGGGCGATCGCGGCATCATCAGCCGTGACCGAGAACTCAAAGACAGCGGCCGCGTGTATTTCGGCCTCACCGAATAACGCCCGCGAATCAGCGGCCGCGGTAGGTGGCTCGAGAACCCGAGGCGTCTTTGTTGAGACGCTTCGAGAGATGCAGACCTTCGAGTACGAACTCGACCGCGGCGGCAAGGGCCGCGGGTGATTGGTCGGCGCCGGCGAGAGCCGACACTGGCGCACGCAACGCAGGCACTGACTCGAGCAACGCCACTTCGTCGGCAGAGGCAATGTCTTCGCCCGTATGAGCAACAACACCTTCGTCGAATGCTGCGATGACATCGCGAACTTGATCGGGGGTGACCCGCTGCTTGTACACGGTGAGCACTGCGGCGCGAACGAGGTTCTCGAGAATGGCGCCTTCGCGGCCGTCTTCGAGCGACTCGATTTCGATCTTGCCCGATGTGGATGCGGCGATTGCGCCGAGATCACACACGCGTGGCACAACTTCGGTTTCGCCGGCACGCAACGCGCGGCGCAATGCGTTGGCGGCAAGCACCTCGCTGTTGCTGACCGACAAGCGAACCGACACGCCGCTGCGCTGGTTCACCTGGCTGCTTGAGCGGGCGAGGTGGCTGAGCGTGGCGATAACTTCTTCCATGTAATCGGGCACGCGCACGCTGACATCGCCCACGCTTGCGGGGCGGGCCTCTTGGCGCATGATGGCCACTTCGGTCTCGACTTCGAGTGGGTAGTGCGTGCGGATCTGGCTGCCGAAGCGATCCTTGAGCGGGGTGATGATGCGGCCGCGGTTGGTGTAGTCGTCGGGGTTGGCCGAAGCAACGAGCATGACATCGAGCGGCAGGCGGATCTTGTAACCACGCACCTGCACATCGCGCTCTTCGAGCACGTTGAGCAAACCGACCTGAATGCGCTCGGCAAGGTCGGGGATTTCGTTGATAGCAAAGATGCCGCGGTTGGTGCGCGGCACGAGGCCGTAGTGCAACGTGAGTTCGTCGCTGAGATAGCGGCCCTCGGCAACCTTGATGGGGTCAACCTCGCCGATGAGGTCGGCGATTGAAGTGTCGGGTGTCGCCAGCTTTTCGCCGTAACGATCGCTGCGGTGCACCCACGAGATTGGCGCGTCGTCGCCCTTTTCGGCAACGAGATCGCGAGCGTGCTTCGATACTGGCGAGTACGGATCGTCGTTGATCTCGCTGCCCGCGACAATGGGCATCCATTCGTCGAGCAAGCCAGTGAGCGAGCGGATGATGCGGGTCTTGGCTTGTCCACGCTCGCCAAGGAAGATCACGTCGTGACCCGCCAAGATTGCGTTCTCGAGTTGTGGCATCACGGTGTCTTCGTAACCCATCACGCCATCGAAGAGCGGCTCGCCGGCGGAGATCTTGACAACAGCGTTGCGACGGATCTCCTCCTTCACGGGCCACGACTTCCAGCCGGAAGCCTTGAGTTCACCAAGAGTTGTTGCCATCTGAGCCATTCACGAAACCTAGCGAAGATTCGCACCACGCGCTCAGACGGGCAACGTGTTGGGCGTTCGCACGGGCGGCTCGCCTGCAACCCGTTGGCTTCGCCCCGCCCCATTAGGCTGCGTCGAATGGATCTCAGCGGCACGTGGCGAGCAGTAGCTGCCGATGACCAACTCAGGCGTATCGCCATTGGCATGGACTACGACGACTCCACATGGATCCCCATCGAAGTGCCCGGTCACTGGAGATCTACTGCCGAGTTCGCCGAGAGCGACGGGCCGCTGTTGTTCCGCACACACTTTGCGGTCGACACTCAGCCGGCCGGTCAGCGTTCTTGGATCATCATGAACGGACTCTTTTACCAAGCCGATGTATGGCTCGATGGCGCGTACCTCGGCGACCCCGAGGGCTACTTCTTTCCCCACTCATTCGATGTCTCATCGCTGCTGCGCATCGGCGACGAACACGTGCTTGCTGTCGAGGTCGCATGCGCCCCGCACAAGTCGCACCGCGGTCGCCGCAACATCACCGGCGTGATGCAGCAATGGGACGCAGCCGATCCCAACTGGAACCCCGGCGGCTTGTGGCGCTCGGTGCAGGTAGAGACCACGGGGCCCGTGCGTCTCGACAAACTTCGCGTGTTGTGCCGCGACGTGAACGAGTCGAGGGCGCACCTTCGTCTGCACGGACGTCTCGACAGCGACGAATCACGCACTGTGAAGATTCGCACCTTGGTCGATGGCGTCATCGCCGCCGAGGTAGAGCAGCCCTTGGCGCGTGGCACCAACGCAGTCGACTGGAACATCGATGTCGATAGTCCGCGACTGTGGTGGCCATATTCACTTGGCGCTCAAGAGCTCAGCGACGTGCACGTAGAGGTTGTGGTCGACGGAATCGTGAGCCATTCGCGCACGGTGCGCACCGGCATGCGCGAGGTCGCGATGCAAGATTGGGTGTGGTCGATCAACGGTGAACGCATCTATCTCAAGGGCGCGAACCTTGCCCCCACTCAACTCAATCTCGCAGCCACCGAACCATCTGCATTTCGCCGCGACGTCGAGCTCGCCCGCGACGCTGGCCTCGATCTGCTGCGAGTGCACGGCCACATTGCACCGCCAGCCCTCTACGAAGCCGCCGACGAACTCGGCATGCTCTTGTGGCAAGACTTTCCGCTGCAGTGGTCATACGCACGCGATGTTCGCCGCCGCGCCGTGAGCCAAGCCCAAGAAGCTGTGTTCGAGCTGGGCCATCACCCGTCGATCATCACGTGGTGTGCCCACAACGAACCTGCCGCCACCAACATCGACCTGCGCGACAACCAGCCGCGCTGGAAGAACGCTGCTCGCTATTTGGTGGGCCAACAGGTGCCGTCGTGGAACAAGAACATCCTTGATCGGTGGGTGAAGCGAGCGTTCGAAAAAGACGACGACACCCGACCCACCATCGCCCACAGCGGCGTCATGCCTCACCTTCCTGAGATCAACGGATCAGACAGCCATCTGTACTTCGGTTGGTATCACGGCGACGAGCACGAGTTCCCCGCCTTCGCCGCAGCGTTTCCACGCATGGTGCGTTTCGTCAGCGAGTTCGGCGCACAAGCAGTGCCGCCGCATCACGAGTTCATCGACACCAGCGCATGGCCCAACCTCGATTGGGACACGCTCGAGAACACCTATGGGTTGCAGCGCACGATGATGGAGCGTTATGTGCGCGCTGTCGATTACGCCACCTTCGAAGAGTGGAGCGAAGCAACGCAGCGCTACCAGGCAACGCTGTTGCGCTATCACATCGAGACCATGCGCCGACTGAAGTACCGACCCAATGGCGGCTTCTGTTTGTTCATGCTCAACGACTCAAGCCCGATGATTTCGTGGAGCATCCTCGACCACACGCGGGCGCCAAAGCTGGCGTTTCAAGTGGTAGTCGACGCGTGTCGACCGGTGATTATCGTGGCCGATCGACTGCCCGCCACCGTGGCGCCTGGCGATGCAATCGCGCTCGATGTGCACGTAGTAAACGACCTACGCCAGCCACTGGTAGACGCCGTGTTGCACGCCCATCTGCAATGGGCCAACGGCGAACACAAATGGACCTTCGTGGGCACCAGCGAAGCCGACGATTGCACGCGCATCGCCACACTGCAATTCGTGGTGCCCGACGCGGCCGGGCAATTGGTGCTTGACCTCACGCTCGATGCTGGCAGCGTTGCCGCCGCTACAAACCGAGACGAAACACTGATTGCGTAACGCAGCGCGGCCACGAATGGCCGCGC
The DNA here is from genome assembly GCA_026393695.1 of Actinomycetota bacterium. GTDB lineage: Bacteria > Actinomycetota > Acidimicrobiia > Acidimicrobiales > Ilumatobacteraceae > WLMZ01. The sequence continues at coordinate 3,337 of JAPKZR010000064.1, read as the reverse complement.
TGACTGCTTACGAGCGAGCGATTTCTTTGCGGTTCGCGAGCTTTGCCTTGCGGTAATCCTTGTTCATCAACGCGATGACGTCGATGGAGATTTCCTTGGGGCACGCAGCCTCGCACTCGCCGTGGTTGGTGCATGAGCCGAAGTATTCGTCCATGGTCTCGACCATCGACTCGGCGCGGGCGTGACGCTCGGCCTGACCCTGCGGCAACAAGTTGAGGTGAGCAACCTTGGCAGCAGTGAACAAGTTGGCAGCACCGTTGGGGCACGCTGCGACGCATGCGCCGCAACCGATGCACTCGGCAGCGTCCATCGCGGCATCGGCCACAGGCTTTGGCACGGGGATGAGGTTGGCATCGGGAGCACCACCGGTTTGAGAGGTGATGTAACCACCCGATTCGATGATGCGATCGAATGCGCTGCGATCGACCATCAGGTCTTTGATGATCGGGAACGAAGTGGCGCGCCATGGTTCGATGACGATGTTTGCACCGCTCTTGAACTTGCGCATGTGCAGCTGACACGTGGCGGTGCCGCGCTGCGGGCCGTGGGCCTGGCCATCGATCATCAACGAACAGCTGCCGCAAATGCCCTCGCGACAGTCGTGGTCGAAGGTGACCGCATCGCGGCCCTCATCGATCAGTTTCTCGTTGAGCACATCGAGCATCTCGAGGAACGAGGCTTCGTCGCTGATCGAGTCGATGCGGTAGCTCTCAAATGCTCCGGCGGCGTCGGGGCCCTTTTGGCGCCAAACCGACAGGGTGAGGTTGGTGAGATGCTCACCGTGTGATGCAGTCACTTGTAGCTCCGAGTCGCGAGGTGGACGGTTTCAAATTCGAGTGGCTCAACATTGCGGATCGCCGCCATTGGGTCGCCATTCCATTCCCATGCGGCCACATGGGCGAAGTTTTCGTCGTCGCGCTTGGCTTCGCCTTCTTCGTCTTGGTATTCGGTACGGAAATGGCCGCCGCAGCTTTCGTTACGCTCGAGCGCATCGCGGCACATGAGCATTCCGAGCTGGAAGAAGTCGTCGACACGACCGGCCTTCTCGAGGGTCTGGTTGATGCTTGCGCCATCGCCGGTAACGCGCAGATCGCTCTGGAACTCTTCGTACAGCGGCGGCAGATCGGCGAGGGCCTGCGTGAGGCCGGCCTGGGTGCGCTCCATGCCGCAGTTGTCCCAGATGATCTTGCCCAACTCACGATGGAACCAATCGGGTGAACGCTTGCCGTTGGTGCCGAGGTAGCGGCTGTAACGGTCGCGGGCCTCTTGCTCGGCCAGTTTGAACGCTGGATGATCGGTGCCCGGAATCGGCTTATTGAGCAACGGAGCAAGCTCGTTACCGATGGTGTACGGCAACACGAAGTAACCATCGGCGAGACCCTGCATCAGCGCCGAAGCACCGAGGCGGTTTGCGCCGTGATCGCTGAAGTTGGCCTCGCCAGCGGCATAGAGACCCGGCACTGTGGTCTGCAGTTCGTAGTCGACCCACAGGCCGCCCATCGTGTAGTGAGTGGCCGGGTAGATACGCATTGGAGTGTCGTATGGGTTCTCGCCAGAGATGCGCTCGTACATCTCGAACAAGTTGCCGTAGCGCTCTTGCACGACATCTTTGCCGAGGCGCTCGATAGCCGCCGCGAAGTCGAGGTTGACACCATTCTTCAGTGGGCCAACACCGCGACCCGAATCGACGGCGCGCTTGGCGGCGCGTGATGCGATGTCGCGAGGCGCCAAGTTGCCGTAACTCGGGTAGAGGCGCTCGAGCACGTAGTCGCGCTCGCTCTCGGGAATCTGCGCTGCCGGTCGTGCGTCGCCTGGGTTCAACGGCACCCACACACGACCGTCGTTACGAAGCGACTCACTCATCAAGGTGAGCTTCGACTGCGTTGGGTCGCTCTGCGGAATGCACGTTGGGTGAATCTGGGTGTAGCACGGGTTGGCGAACATCGCCCCCTTGCGGTGCGCACGCCATGCAGCAGTCACGTTGCACTGCATTGCGTTGGTGCTGAGGAAGAACACGTTGCCGTATCCGCCAGTGGCCAACACCACTGCATGAGCAGCGTGCGACTGCAGTTCGCCGGTGAGCAGATCGCGCACCACGATGCCAGCGCAACGACCGTCGACAACGACAGTGTCGACCAGTTCGGTGCGGTTATAGAGGTTGACTCCGCCGAGGCCGACTTGGCGAGCGAGCTGCTGATAGGCGCCGAGCAGCAGCTGCTGGCCGGTCTGACCACGCGCATAGAACGTGCGGCTGACCTGTGAGCCACCGAAGCTACGGTTGTCGAGCAAGCCGCCGTATTCGCGAGCGAACGGCACACCTTGCGCCACCATCTGGTCGATGATGTCGACGCTGACTTCGGCGAGGCGATGAACGTTGCCTTCGCGGGCGCGAAAGTCGCCACCCTTGATGGTGTCGTAGAACAAGCGGTGCACGCTGTCGCCATCGCCGCGGTAGTTCTTGGCTGCGTTGATGCCACCCTGAGCCGCAATCGAATGGGCACGACGAGGTGAGTCGTGGAACGTGAAGGCATCGACTTGGTAACCCAACTCGGCGAGCGTGGCCGCAGCCGACGCGCCCGCAAGTCCAGTACCGATCACGATGATCTTGAACTTGCGCTTGTTGTTGGGGTTCACCAACTTCATGTCTTCTTTGTAGTTATTCCATTTGTCGGCGATGGCGCCTTCTGGAATCTTGGCGTTCAGACGGGGGTCAGTTGCAGTAGTCATGGGTCCTCACTGACCGACGATGCCGGCGAGCACGGCGATGGGAAACGACACGTTGCCGACGACAACGATGGTGGCAATGGCCGTGGCAAGCCAACGGCGCCACTTGTTAAAGCGAGGGTTGCTCCAGCCGATGCTCTGGAACAGGCTCCAGACGCCGTGGAACAAGTGGGTGCCGAGCGCGATGTTGGCCACGATGTAGAGCAAGGCCACCGGTGGGCGCTCGAAGCTGCGAACCACGTTGCCGTAGGCGTCGCCACGAACGAAGACACCATCGGCTGTGGTGGTGCCCAGCGCGTTGGTCGTGCCCCACGTGAGGTCGGCGAGATGCCAGAACAAGAAGAGGAACACGATGATGCCGGTCCAGCGCATGGTGCGACTGGCGAACGTGGCCACTTGGTAGTCACGAGGCGACTGGTACTTCACCGAACGCGCGCCACGGTTGAGCAAGGTAAGGCCGTATGCAGCGTGAACGTGCAGCACCACAGCGCCGAGCAACCCTCCGCGGAGGATCCACAAAAAGACGGTGCGAGGCAAGATGGGCACGAGGAGTTCGCGGAGGAACTCGGCGTAGTGATTGAAGTCCTCTTTGCCGAGGTACATCTTCAAGTTG
>JAPKZR010000243.1 GCA_026393695.1 Actinomycetota bacterium | reverse complement strand
GGCGACTTGAAAACCCCGCTCCGCCAAGCGTCGGCAAGCGATCGCACCCCGACGTTGCCCAGTGCTGGCGATTGTGGTGGAGGACCCGATCGCTGCGCCATGCCCCCGTCCTTCCAACTACTCCGATTGAGCGCGGACGGGTAGGTTAGCGGAATGTCTATTACCACTGACCAGCCCGCAAGCGCGCCAGATTCGTCAGCGCGCCGGCGTCGTGTCCGACTCGGAATGCGGTGGAAGCTTGTTTTTGGCTTCGGCCTTGCGATCACAATTGTCTTCTTTGCGGTCGCTGGCTGGATTCTCAGCTTCTCCACGAACACTGCCACAACGAGGCTCAAGAACAGCTTGGTCGATATGGCAGAGGGTGGAGTTCAGACCATCGATGTCGCCAACTTCTCCAACCTGCTCTCGATCCCAGAACGGCCCACGCCCGGAACGAAGTACCCGGCGAACGCAGGATTCCTTGCGGGCACCACAGCAACGGCCGAAAGCACGTGGCCAACCGACCCGGCCTATTGGCAGCATGTGAGCGAGATGCTCAATATTCGTCGCACCAATCCCGACGCATCGCCATATACGTATGCCACCACCTCCGATGGTGAACTTCGCTTCATCGGCCAGTGGGGGGCGTACGGCTTCACGAACGTGAGTTGGTGCGTCGACTCTCAGGGTGTGCAGATCGATGACCCATGCGGCGCTCAGTTCAAGCAGTCCGCAGCCGAGGTGTACGGCACGGTGCCCAGCTACGTGACCGATGGCCTCCTGCGCACCACACCGCAACCTGCGTACACCGACGCGCTGAACACATGGATCTCCGTGTATACGCCCATCAAGGACACGGCTGGCAACACGGTGGGCGCACTTGGCGTCGATTATCCGCTGTCGTACGTCAACGACGTTCGTTCTCGAGTGCTCAAGGTGCTCTATCCCGTGTTCGGTGCCTCGTACCTCGTGCTGCTTGTGCTCGTCTACCTCATGGCCGGACTCGTCACCCGCCGCCTCGGTCGGATCACATCGGTGACCCAGATGGTTGCCGATGGTGACTACTCGGTCGACGTGACCGACTGCGCCAAAGCGTATTTCCGCGATGAAATGACCGAGCTGGCTGACAACTTCCAGGTGATGGCCCGCAAGGTGGGCGAACGCGAACGAAGCCTGACACGAACGGTCGCAGTGCTGCGCGTCGAGATCGACGAAGCAAAACGAATGGATGCTGTGAAGGAGATCGTCGATAGCGACTTCTTCAACCACCTCACCCAGAAGGCAGCAGCGATGCGCGCCAAGGTGAAGAATCAAGAGCTTCAGGATGCTGCGGTTGGGCGCGGCGACTCAGGGGCGGAGCCAACAATTGAGTGATGACCTGAATCTCTTTGGAGAGACAAACGACGCGCCTCGGCCTCGGCGCAATATCGACGACGCCTTAGGCGATATGTCGCGTGCCGCTGAGCGTACGCGTAGCGCGGGTAGTGCACTCGACGATCTGATTGCTAGCTCGGGTGCTCGGCCGAGAGGCGAAGCCGCGCCATCTGAAACAGAGCGTCTCGACACACGCAATCGTTGGGCGCTTGCGCTCGCGTTCGCGCTCGCCGGCGTCGGGTTCTGCGGGGTGCTCACCGAGTCCGTTGCCGCTTCACAGTTGCTCAGCAACAGCAGTCCCTTGGCCTTGGCGGTGGTCTGGCCACTTGGTGGTCTCGGCCTGCTGCTCATCGCGTTTGCTCAAATGCGCTACGTCGACCGATTCGCACGACTGGGCGTTGTGCGCTGGGTGTTCCTCATCTGCAGCGCTGCGTTTATCGCCATGCTGGCCCTTGTTGCATTGGGTGTGCCGCACAAGGTTCCGGCGGCCATCGCGTGGCTCTTGGCTGACCAGCTCAACTTCTTGCTGCCCCTGGTGTTGTGGACCCTCGCTGGCGACGTGTTCACCACCGGCCAAGGTGCCACAGTATTTCCGAAGATTTCCCGATGGTTGTTCGGCGGTCAGATCGCCGGTCTTGGCGTTGCCGTGCTCGCACCCACGGTGTTCAACCTGAACGATGACTCACTCATCTGGCTGCTTGCGGCGCCACCACTGGTCGGAATCCTGGTGGCGGTCCTCTTGCCACGGGCCCTCGCCGGTGCCACTACCGGTGTCGGCCACCAACGCGCTCAGGGCGCAAGCGAGTCGCTCAAAGACACGGTGAGCTTCATTGGTCAACTTCCCGCATTTCGTTGGATGTTCTGGGTTGGGGTGTTCGCCATCTTTGGCGGAACAATGGTCGACTTTGGATTCCTGCACCTTGCAACCACGCGTTACTCCGATGCTGGTTCGCTGCAAGCGGTGTACGCCGGCACCTCATTGGTGTGCTTCGTCGCGTGTTGGTTGCTGCAGAACTACGGATCAACGAAGATCATCAAGAGCCAAGGGATTGCGCGAGTGCTGCAATTGCTCCCTATCGGCGCTTTGCTCGGCGGAGTCGTTCTTGTCATTGGCGGCGCTACCACCACGGTCGTCCTCGGTTCTCTTGCGCTGGTTATTTGGCGTATCCCGCGTTGGAGTATTGATGGGTCAGCGAGGCAGGCCGCGATGGCGAGTTTGCCCGACGAGCGTCGACTGCGTGTCTCGTTCGCAATCGACATGGGACCACTGGCATTCAGCCTGATCCTCGCTGCTGGTCCCATCGCACTCGCGGTGCAGACCCACAACCTGTGGATCGCTCCGTTGATTGGCGTTGCGTTCGCGGCCGTTGGTCTCGTGCTCAGCCGTAACACAGTTCGCACATGGGATGACACTCAGCTCTCGTACCGACTCAAGCGGCGTAAGCGACTCGGGTAATCATCGTTATCTCACGCCGATGGTCGAGGTCAGCGGATCCGTTCAGCGCCTACGGCCGAAGCCACCCAGGCGATGTCGGCATCGAACCGGTAGTGGTCAAGTAAGAACGCTGCAGCCCCAGCCTCTCGCGCCTGGCCTTCTATCGTGGCGGGCTCGATGCCCTCAGGTGGCAGCCAGAGCAGATGCCCTCCGAGCAGTTCTGAGCCTGGGCCTTGCCACCGTGGTGCGTTCTTTGGCTCGTAATACTCAATGCCGAGGTCGCGCATACCAATCAGCCTGTAGATCGGGACAAGGGGACGAATTGCCTCACCAACCAATCCGAGTACCGGCATGTTTCCGCAGTCGTTGGCCAGTTGCTCAATGATCGCGCGATACAGCCATGCCAGTAACCGACGCTGCCCGACCTTCAACGTGCCAACGGCTGGGTCAAGTTGTACGAAGTGAACGATGGCAACCATTCGATGAATGTTCGAATCGAATACCACGTAACCAGCGGGTGCCCCATCAACCTCAAGTAGCCATTGGTGCGACTGCACTTGTGCAGCGCTCGCGTTCGTACCCGATCGGTTGCGCAGCAGTGGCGTGAAAAAAAGGTGTTCAGGAAATGCTGATTCGTGACGAGTGATCAACGAAGCACTGAGTTGGCCATCGGGATGGCCGATCACGTCGGTGAGAACGATCAACGAACCGTCGTCGGCGCGTTGCGGCAAAGGTGAACTGCGCCCGATGTCGGGCGCAGTTTCGGGCTGGGTCATTGGCCGAAGGCCGAAGTGGTCTAGGCGCCGACGCGTGCAGCGACAGTTGCAAGGGTGCGCGACCACGGATGATCGGGGCTGGTGATGCTGAACAGGCCACCAGAGGCGTTGGTGACCATGTCTTCGGTGAGCTGCAACACGCCTGCGACTTCGGCACCGTAGGCACGCGAGACATCTTCGCTGACCGCTGCGAGATCTGCCTGTGATGGAACCTTGTTGACCAGCAACAACAATTCGGGCACCTCGAGGCGACGAGCGATGTCGACGGTGACCGCAGTGCCCTGGAAGTCTTGCTTGTCGGGGCGCAGGATGAGCAAGAGGGTGTCGCTGATCGTGATGGAAAGAAGGGTTTCTTCGTTGAGACCTGGATGCGTGTCGATGACCAAGACGTCGAGGTTCAAGCCTTTGACGAGTGCCCGGAAGCCTTCGTTGAGGAGTTCAACGTCGTAGCCCTGGCGCAGCACCTTGGCGATGTCTGCGGCCTTGATACTGGCGGGCACGAGGTACAACGTTCCGGTGGTGTCGCCCACCTTCGAGGTGACATCGTGTGCACACTCGACGATTGGGCAGCCGCCGTAGAGATAGTCGTTGAGCATCTTGCCTTGCATCTCTTCGTCGAAGCCGAAAAGAACATGAATCCCGGGCGATTGCACATCGGTGTCGACCACTGCGACGCGCTTTCCGGAGAGAGCGAGCTGCGCCGCGATGTTGGCGCTGGTGTTGCTTTTTCCAGTTCCACCACGAAATGAATGGACAGACACAATCTTGGTCAACGGAGGTTCCTCCCGGTAGCTCCTGCAGCGCGCGCTGCTGGATACAATCGTGGGAGCTTAGCCGTGGCCAACCGTGCTACGCATATTGGAGGTAGACGGTGTCGGATCAGTTTTTCAGCCGCGAGGAGATTCTCGGGGGCGGACTGTCACGAATTCGCCGGGCGCGGGCGATTGTCTTTCTTCTCGAACAAGAAGCGCGGCGCATCGGCGATCGCAACGCAGCCCTCGCTTCGGTGTCCCCAGAGGCCGCAGGGCTCTTCTCCGCCATCCTCGATGGTGATCCCGAACTGATGCGCCGATCCCTCCCGGGCGAGGCCGACGCGGCATTTATCGAGTCGTTCCGCAACTCCCGCAGGCGGTCGAAGCCTGCGGCAAGCAGACTCATCGAGAACACTGTCGATTCGTGGAAAGTGCTCCTCCCCGAGGACATGGCGCTGCGCGCCGAGGTGCTGCATCAGATGTCGCTTCGTCATGGTCTGCCGCGTAATCGCAGTCGGCGCATCGCTGCTGAGTTCGGCGTCGGTCAACAAGCGTTCGACGACGCCTACCTCCGTGCTGTTGGAGACCCGGTCTCAACAGCTTTCGGTCCGGACCTCGGTTGGTTCGCCTCCTTGCGGAAGTCTTCGGCCACGCGCTGATCAGTTACAGAAGCCGCCCAGTTTTTTTGGAGCAGACATGAAGTCGTCGTACACAACCATCACCGTCGAGCAGCAAGACGCCGTCCTCGTTGTCACGCTGAACCGGCCCGATGTGCTCAACGCATTCGACCAAACAATGCAAGACGAGTTGCGCAGCGTGTGGCGCGACATGCGTTCGGACAACTCGATCAACGTCGGAGTCATCACTGGCTCTGGCGACCGAGCCTTCTGCGTTGGCATCGATCGCAATCAGCCGATGTCAGTGATGGAAGGCACGCTGTTCGGAACCAGCAATGCGTTCATGTACGACGATCCGGGCGACGATCTCGGGCCCAAGTCGTGCGACCTGTGGAAGCCGGTCATCGCTGCCGTCAACGGTATGTGCTGTGGCGGAGGGTTCTATATTCTCGCTGAGGCCGACATCGTGGTGGCTGCCGATCACGCCACATTCTTCGATCCACACGTCACCTATGGAATGCCTGCGGTGTACGAGCCGATGAAGATGATCAACAGAATGCCGTTCGGCGATCTGTTGCGCATGTCGCTGGTGGGCTCCCGCGAGAAGATCTCCGCCGCAACGGCTCTGCGTATGGGCATGGTCAGCGAGGTCACTGCGTCGGCCGACCTGATGGCCACCACGCTTGAGCTAGCGCAAGCCATTGCTTCGCAACCAGCGATGGCCGTGCAGGCCACGCTTCGAGCGATCTGGGCCGCACGAGAACTCGCACCGAGCCAGGCAAAAGGAATGGCCCCAGCGCTCATCGCTCACGGCATGAGCCAGAACTTGTACGCCGAGGGGCAGCAAGACTTCGAGAACAAAGTCAGGGTGAAGCCCAAGCTTCGTTAGAGGTTTCTGACCAGCCGTATCCGCTGGGTTGGTGTGGCTAATATCAACCGCAATGAACAGCGACGAAGTCGGTCTTGCAGCGCGTCAAACCTCTGGCTCAATCACGCTTGATCAATTGTCGAAGCACTACCCAGCGCAGGTCGCGGTTGACCGAATTGATCTCACGATTGCGGGCGGTGAGTTCTTTTCGTTATTGGGCCCATCGGGTTGCGGCAAGACCACAACGCTGCGGATGATCGCTGGTTTCGAGGAGCCCACCAGCGGGCGCGTACTCATCGACGACGTAGACATCACCCACGTCGGTGCCGACAAGCGTCCGGTCAACACGGTGTTCCAGAGCTATGCATTGTTCCCCCATCTCAGCGTTGCCGACAACGTTGGGTTTGGGTTGCGGTTCACCAAATCGTCAAAGGCCGAGACCGCCAAGCGCGTGGGCGAGGCGCTCGAGCTGGTACGCCTTGGCGAGTTCAGCAAGCGGATGCCGCATCAGTTGTCGGGCGGTCAACAGCAGCGCGTTGCGTTGGCTCGTGCACTGGTGTTACGGCCCAGCGTGTTGTTGCTCGACGAGCCACTTGGTGCGCTCGATGCAAAGCTTCGCAAGACGTTGCAATCAGAGCTGGTGAGCCTGCAGCGCGACGTGGGCATCACCTTTGTCTACGTGACACACGATCAAGAAGAAGCGCTCACGATGAGCGATCGGCTCGCAGTGATGGACCATGGCGTGGTTGCGCAGCTGGGCACGCCGCGCGAGGTCTACGAACGGCCTGAGAACGCGTACGTTGCCGACTTTCTCGGCACCGCCAATCTCATCGATGCGCAAGCAAACGGCGACGGCAGTTGCACATTGGCCGGTCAGCGAATCGCAGTCGCCGAGTCGCAAACGATCACGGGTCCGGTCCGTTTGATCGTGCGGCCAGAACGCCTTCGCCTCGCTGGCCCAGGGGCGCAATCGAACCTTGCTGGTTTTGTGAGTCGCGTGGTCTACGTGGGGTCGGTAACCCAGGTCTATGTCGAGCTTGCGTTCGGTGTCACGGTTCAAGCCTTGATGGCCAACGATGGCGACTCAGTGGTGCCCGAGCGCGGATCACTGGTGCAGTTGTGGTGCCCAAGCGATGCGGTGCGGGTGCTGGCTCACTGAGCCGATTACCAACTCGCGAGTTCTTTCAAGCTGTTCTCGCCAGCGTTGGCGTCGCCTTGCCGGCGGCGCATCACACGCATGATTGCGAACACCACAACAAGCGCCAGCATCGACACGCTCAGCATGATGGTGGCGAGGGCATTGAGCGCAGGTGTAGCGCCGCCGCGGACCGACCCGTAAATCTTTACGGGCACGGTCTCGGATCCGGCGCCAGACGACAACAGCGACGATGCCACGAAGTCGTCGATTGAGGTTGCAAAGACGAGCACCGCTGACGCAAAGATCGCAGGCGTGAGTAACGGCACGATGACCATTCGCACGGCTTGAAATGGCGACGCGCCAAGATCTCGCGCGGCCTCTTCGAGGTCGGGCCCGATGGAGAGTAATCGTCCGCGTACCACGATGACCACATAGCTCAGCGAGAAGGTGACGTGCCCCACCAACTGTGCGGGCCGACCCAGATCGAGAAACGTGTAGCTGTTGGTGACCACCAAGAACAGCGCGGTTCCGACCACAAGTTCGGGGGTGACTAACGGCAAGAGCAGAATGCCGTTGGCGACGCGTGCGGGTTTGCCGCGCCAACGGGTGAGCCCCAGTGCCAACCCAACGCCAAGCGGAGTAGCCACAAGAATTGTGAGCGCGGCGAGCACGAGGCTGTTGCGTAACGCGCGCAGCAGGCTGTCGTCGTGCCACACCGATGAGAACGGGTCGCCCCAATACCAGCGCAGCGAGAACCCCTGCCATGTCGATCGGCTGCGGCCCGAGTTGAAACTGAACAGCACAGCGATTGCAACGGGCAGCATGCTCCACAACACGTAAAGAGCCGTGAAGCTTGCAAGCAGTTTGGGTTTGCGCTTCATCGGGTCACCAATTTCTGGGCTCGGTTCACGCTCACGAGGTAGCCGGCCATCACGACGAGTAGAGCCGCTGACAACATCAGCACCAGCGAGGCGCCAACCTGAGGCTGCGTGGTTTGCTGCAGGAAGAACACGATCTGGTTGCCCACCATCTCGGTTCGTGGTGACGCCGACAACAAGTTGTTTGTGTAGTAGTCGCCCACCATCGGCAACGCAGTGATGACGCAGGCCGCCATCAGCCCCTGCCGGGACAGCGGAAGTGTTACTCGCCAAAACGCTTGGCGGCCCGTGGCCCCAAGGTCGCGCGCGGCTTCGAGGAGTCGGCCGTCAATGCGATCGAGCGTTGCGTACAAGGGCAGGATGAAAAACGGTACGTAGCCGTAGACGAGGCCGAGCACCACGGTGATGGGTTGGCCGCTGAGCCAGTTGCGATTGCCCGCTGGTAGGTGGCTGAGCAGTTGTGCCATCCAGCCCTGTGGCTGCAGCAGATTGACCCACGCCAACATGCGCATCAAGTAGCTCACCCAGTAGGGCAGGATCATCAACACGAGTAACGCGGCGCGCCACTTGCCTGCTTCGCGGCTCACGAAGTAGGCCACCGGATAGCCCACAACAACGCAGCCGGCCACAGCCAGAACCACGTAGAGAGCCGTGCGGATGAAGACCGTGCCGAGGTCGCCGTTCACCACCCTGTGCATCACATCGGTGAACAACGTGAAGTCCCAATACCGCGGATTCCACTCGGGCACGGCCGACTGTCGAATGGGATCAACTTGTCCGAAGGCGACCGCGGCGACTGAGTAGAACGGCACGATAAAGAACAGGGCCATCCACGCCATACCGGGTGCGGCGAGGCCGAGCCAGAGTGTGTTCAGCGATTGCCGCGAGCGGCGTGCCACAGCGTTACGCGCCCGTGCGCAGCGAGCTCCAAGCGTCCTGCCACATCTTGTCGGCGGCCGCTGGAAGGGCCAAGATGCGCAGACCCTTGGTGAAGTCGTCTTG
>JAPKZR010000169.1 GCA_026393695.1 Actinomycetota bacterium | reverse complement strand
GGTGCCGCCCGATGGGCCCACCTGGCACTTGCCGCCATCGCGAGTTGGAAGCACCTGAGTTGCCGCAGGATCAGAGAATGGCAACCCGGTTGTGGTGGTTGCGCCGGCAACAGTGGTGGTTGTCTCGCCAGTTGCTACCACTGTGTCGCTTGACGCTGTGTCGGTCGGTGCCGTGCCACCCGTTGGAGGTGTGGCTGTGAGCGCCGCTGGGGTTGCGCTGGTGGGATCAGTGGTGGGCGGCACGCTGTTCACGCGACGCGTAGGGCCGGGAGCTCCCGTTGTTGGCGTGCTGCCAGACGTAGCGCTTGCGCCGGTGGTGGCCGTCGGCAGGTTGATCACCGTGGTGTTGGCCACAGCGGTCGTGGCAGTGCCGCCCGTTGTAGTGGCTGTGCCCACGATGGATGTCACCGGAGTGGTGGTCACTGGGTTCGCGCAGCCGATGACTGGTCGCAGGTACACCTTGCCGGTGACGTTCACGAGGTCGATGGCCTGCTGCTGATCGTTGACGCCGGGCAGGTTCACCACGATGGCGTCGTCTTGGCGCAAGATCTCGGGCTCGCCAACGCCGAAGCTGTCGACGCGCTCGCGGATGCGCTCAACGGCGAGGTCGAGGCTCGACTTGTCGAATGCCTGACCGGTAACCGGGCGCAACGTAACGGAGATGCCGCCACGAAGGTCGAGGCCCAATGCTGGGTGATACCCGGCACCGAGAGTAATGGCCATAAGGCTGACCGCAAGCAGAAGGATTGCGCTCAGCGAGTAGACGAGTTTGCGTCGCATTATTTCTCTGTCTTGTCGTCGGCCGCTGAGGTATCAGCGGCAGTCTTGGAGGAGTTGCCTGAAGCAGTAGCCGACGTGTCGACCTTCTTCTGAATCGCTGCCTTGGCAATGCGAATCTGTACGGTGTCATCAATTTCGATCCACACGATGTCGCCGTCGAAGCCGGTGATAAAGCCGTAGATACCGGAGGTGGTGATGATCTCGTCGCCTTCGGTGAGGCTTGATTGCATCGATGACTGCTCCTTCATTCGACGCCGCTGCGGCCGAATGAGCAAGAAGTACATGCCGACCATCATCAACGGCAGAATGAGCAAGCTCAGTGGGCTGCCGCCAGAGTTGGTGGCTTCGAGAAGTAACGGATTAGGCATCAGAACATCCAAAATGACTGTTGCTCGGCAGGGGGCCGGGCCGACGGCAAATCATAGTCATACTGAAGCTCAAATTCAGTGGATGCACCCTGCCCAAAGTCGTCAAGGATTCTTGAGCTTTCTCAGCCCCATACAGCAAGGACACGGCTGCGCAGAGCCTCAAACGTGCCAGCCGCAATTGCCGAACGCATGTCGCTCATCAACTGCAGGGTCCACGCGATGTTGTGCAAGCTCACCAGTCGAGGCCCGGTGGGCTCACCCACCTGGAACAGGTGGCGGATGTAGCCCATCGAGTGACGTTGACACACTTCGCACGAACAAGATGCATCGATTGGTTGGTCAGAGTTGATGTGCTTGGCGTTCTTCACGTGCACCTTGCCTGTGCTCGTGAGCGCAGTGCCATGACGGCCGATGCGCGTTTGCATCACGCAGTCGAACTGATCAACGCCCAAAGCGACCGCCTCGATCAGCGAGGCGGGGTCACCCACACCCATCAGATAGCGCGGCCGATCGGCCGGAAGATGTTCGATGGCAGCAGCCAACGCTGGCAGCATCTCGGCGCGTGTTTCGCCAACGCTGAGACCGCCGATGCCGTAACCATCGAAACCAAGTTCGACCGTACGTTGAGCCGACTCGGTTCGAAGCGCTGCGTCGAGCCCGCCTTGCACGATGCCGAACAACGCTTGGTCGGGCCGTTGGTGCGCTGCGTGGGCGCGTGCGGCCCATGCGCTCGTGCGGTCGAGTGCAAGGCGGATGACTTCGGGAGGTGAAGGCAGCGGCGCACAGACATCGAGCACCATCTGAATGTCAGCGCCCAACAACTCTTGCGTGGCCACTGCAGATTCGGGCGTGAACCGATGCATTGATCCGTCGTACGTACTGCGAAATGTGGCGCCGTCGTCGTCGACCTTGGGCTCAAGCGAGAAGATCTGGAATCCACCTGAGTCGGTCAGCGTGAGTCCGCCCCATCCGGCGAACCGACCCAGGCCACCAAGCGCAGCGACCGTCTCGGCGCCGGGGCGCAACATGAGGTGGTAGGTATTGCCCAGCACGATCTCGGCGCCGACTCGTTCGTAGTCAGCGGCTGAGAGATATTTGATTGCGCCGCGTGTACCCACCGGCATGAAACACGGCGTGTTGTATTGGCCGCGTGCCGTATGGCCAATGCCGTTGCGGGCATTGCCGTCGGTGGCCAGCAGTTCGAATCGGACTGGGTGCATTACAGGCTCCTGTCGAGCAGCATCGCATCGCCGAACGACAAGAATCGATAGTCGTTGGCAAGTGCAGTTTCGTAGAGCGACCGCCAGCGTTGGCCAACAAACGCATCGATCATCATCAGCAGCGTTGTCTTCGGCAGATGGAAGTTGGTCATTAACAAGTCGACCAGCTTCCACTCGTACCCGCGGTGTATAAACAAGCGAGTGCGTCCTTCGAGTTCGCCAAACGTGGCTGCCGACTCAAGCGCTCGCGTGGCGGTAGTACCTACCGCAACAACACGTTGTGCGGCGCGGCATTGTTCGAGTACCTCGGCGCTCACTCGGTAACGCTCGCTGTGGATGCGATGGTCCAGTGGGTTCTCGACGCTCATGGGTTGAAACGTGTCGAGACCAACAACCAGTTCAACGCGGGCGATCTCAACACCCATGGCTTGCAGGTTCTCAAGAACTGCTGGCGTGAAGTGCAACCCTGCAGTAGGCGCCGCTGCCGACCCGGGCTCGTTCGAGTACACCGTCTGGTATCGCTCGCTCTCGCCAAGGCGAGTGGTGATGTACGGCGGCAACGGCATCTCGCCGTGGGCGGCAAGCAGGTCGAGAACATCGCCCTCGCCGAGCAGCGTGACTTCAAAAGTGTCGCCGGCTGCAGTACGCGGGCCAATCTCGACCAACGGAGTGTTGTCGCTCGCAAGCAGCTGCTCGCCTACCTTGAGCTTCTTGCCCGGGCGAACGAGTGCTTCCCATACGCGCCGATCGGTTCCGGCCCCTGCGATGGGTTCGAGCAGCAGTACCTCGGCCGCTCCCCCAGTGTGTCGATGCAGCGCGAGTCGCGCTGGGATCACGCGTGAGTCGTTGACGACGAGCAAGTCGCCTGGACGCAGCATCTGCTGCAGATCGCTGACATGCAGGTGCAACGACGCAGATGCTCCCTGATCGACGAGCAGCTTGGCGCTGTCGCGCGGCTCAATGGGCGTCTGCGCAATGCGCTCTACAGGAAGCTCGTAGTCGAAATCAGCCAAACGCACGACCATTGAGGCTACGGCCGACAATCGGGTTGTGCTAGCTAAACAGGTTGGCGCGCCCATCGCCTGGGGCTGGCATGTCGAGCCCGAGGTGCTGCCACGCAATGGGCATCGCGACTCGACCACGTGGCGTGCGGGCGAGCAGACCCTGCTGAATCAAGAACGGTTCGTACACATCTTCGACTGTCTCGGTTTGCTCACCAACGCTGATGGCCACGGTTGATAGCCCGACAGGACCGCCGCCGAACTGCACACAAATGGCGGTGAGTATGGCCCGGTCGACCTTGTCGAGACCGCGCTGGTCGACACCGAACACCGCAAGGCCATCACGAGCCGTGTCTTGATCGATGGAACCGTCACCGCGAACCTCGGCGTAGTCACGAACGCGTCGGAGCAATCGGTTGGCAATGCGCGGCGTGCCTCGGCTGCGGCGTGCAATCTCCCACGCTCCCTGCTCGGTAATGCCAACACCGACGATGCTGGCGGTACGACGCACGATGGATTCGAGTTCGTCGTCGTGATAAAAGTCGAGCCGCGCAACAAGGCCAAAACGATCGCGCAGCGGGCCAGTGATCATGCCCGTGCGCGTGGTGGCGCCTACGAGCGTGAAGGGCGGCAGTGGCAACCGTATAGATGACGCTGCTGGACCTTTACCCACCACGATGTCGAGCTGGAAATCTTCCATCGCCGGATACAGGATCTCTTCGACAGCGCGTGATAGCCGATGAATTTCGTCGATAAACAAGACATCGCCCTCACCCAGCTTGGTGAGAATCGCTGCGAGATCGCCCGCGCGCTCGAGCGTGGGGCCCGATGTGATGTGCAGGTGCACGCCCATCTCTGCAGCGACGATGCCTGCCATGGTGGTCTTGCCGAGGCCCGGAGGACCCGCAAGTAAGAGGTGGTCGATGGGCTGGTTGCGGCGGCGGGCAGCCTCGATGACGATGGCAAGATGTTCTTTGAGTTCGCGTTGGCCGACGAAGTCACTGAGCCGACGCGGACGAAGCCCAATCTCGTCGCTTTCTTCGACCTCGTTGTTGACCCCAGGGTCGAGGAATTCTTCACGCACGTTTGGCCCCTAACAACTGCAGCGCATCGCGCAACAGAGTAGACGCATCGTCGCTTGGCGAAATCTCGCGCAACGCATCGCGTACTTCTTCGGGCGCGTAGCCGAGTCCGTAGAGCGCCTCGCGTACGTCGCCAAGCACCGAACTGCCGGTTGAGCCACCCCCTGCTGCAATGGGGTCGAGCATGGGAATGTTGAGCCGGTTCTTCAGTTCGATGAGCAGACGCTCGGCGGTCTTTTTGCCGACGCCCGGCACCATGCACAGCGATGCATTGTCGGCGCTGGCGACGATGTCGATGAGGGCCGATGGGGTGTGCGTACCCAAGATGGCCATCGCCATTGAGGGGCCGACTCCGTGGGTGCCGATGAGCACCTGAAACGTGGAGCGTTCTTCGCGTCGCAAGAAACCAAACAGGGTCTGCGCGTCTTCGCGGATGTGATGGTGTACATACACAAATACGTTGGCGCCAGGCTCGAGTTCGGCCAGCGTGCGCGGGGTGACGGTAACGAAGTAGCCGACGCCGCCAACCTCAAGCAGCACCTCGCTATCGGTGCCACGTTCGAGCACTGCGCCACGTAACGAGCCGATCATCGTGAACCAGCCGTTGCTTCTCGGACTCGTTGACGCATCGGAGCCATCGCGAGGTGACACAACGCCAGCGCCGCAGCGTCAGCCGCGTCGGCGGGCTTCGGAACGGCAGTCAGGCCGAGTCGGGCTTGCACCATTTTTTGCACCTGCGCCTTATCGGCGGCGCCCCACCCGGCCACGGCACCCTTCACCTGATTTGGGGTGTACGTCACAACCTCGCAGCCGCAGATCCATGCCTCGGCCAAAGCCAGCCCGCTTGCTTGCGCGACGCTCATTGCAGTGCGCACGTTGTTCTGAAAGAACACTTGCTCAACAGCAACGACGTGCGGACGAAACTCGATGAGCAACGCTGTGAACTCCTCGCGCAGTTCTCCGAGGCGCTTGGGCAACGGGTCGCCGGGAGCTGTTTTGATGACGCCAAGGCTGAGCGCAATTGCTGAGCCGGGGCCGGTGGCTTGCACCGCTGCGTATCCGCAACGGGTAAGACCCGGGTCGATGCCGAGCACCACAAGAGGCTCGTCGAGGGGACGCGTCACGAACATAGGTTCGTATGCTACCAAACGGGTTGAGAGGTGCCGCGGATGAGGTGGGCCATGTGGTGCGCCGAGCATCGCATAGTCCTCCGGCTCGGGGCGCTTGTGTGTCATAGTCGGGGCATGCGCCACCCTGTTCAAGCCCTCTGTATTGCTGCCACGCTGGTCCTCGGCGCCTGTGCGAGCAGTGCCGGCTCCCCGTCTGATTCTGCTGCACCCGTCTCAAGCGAGGCCACAGACACTTCGTTGACCACTCCATTTGTCGACGCCGCTCCGCTGCCGTGCGACCCGATCGACCCAAGCGCTTGCTTGTTGCCGTGGCCCAACGACGCCTTCACCACCGCCGACCCAACGTCGGCCACAGGACGACGCCTCGCCATCGACGCAAGCGCACCTCCCTCGAACGTGGGCGGCAAGCCCATTGATGTCACAGACCAGAATCGAGGCGATGGGTTCTCGCCGGGTTCAGCGCTGCTGGTGCGGGTGCCCAAACTTGATCTCGACGCTTCGGGAGTTGCCCCGAGCACGTTCATAGCCAAGTCCCTCGAAGGCGATGCGCCAATCGTGTTACTTGACGCAACCACCAACGAGCGCACGCCGTACTGGGCCGAATTCGATGCCCACGCAGAGAACGACGACCAGCGCCTACTGATGATCCATCCCGCCAGTTCACTTCTCGAAGGTCATCGCTATGTCGTGGCGCTGCAGAACCTGAAGTCGGCAACCGGCCCGATTGCGGCGCCGCAGTCGTTCACGGATGCACTCACGAGCACCACAACTCCCGACCGCGCCGCGCACCTTCAAGGTGTTGTCGCCGAGGCCAAGGCTGCAGGCGCTAATGCTGCAACGCTCTACATGGCGTGGGACTTCACGGTCGCAAGCGCGCAGAGTTTGTCGGCGCGGTTGCTACACATGCGCAACGACGCCTACGAATCGGTAGGAACAACCGCACCGGTGTTCACGATTGAGTCGAGTATCGATGAGGGCAGCGTGCGCACCATCCGCGGCACCTACTCGGTCCCCAACTACCTCTCGGGAACCGGCGCTCCTGGCTCCTCGTTCGAACTCGGACCCGACGGCTTGCCCCTGCGCAGCGAGAGCCAGCCAGATTTCGTTGCGCCGTTCTTGTGTCTTGTGCCGACAGCGCCATCAGCCCCGACTCCCGTGGTGGTGTACGGCCACGGCTTGTTGGGCTCGCGTGAAGAGATCAACGGTCTTCGTGGCGTCGTTGAGCAGGGCTCGCTGTCGCTGTGCGGCAGCGACTGGATCGGCATGTCCACCGAAGACATCGGCAACCTGGCCGGGATCCTCGGCGATATGAGCAACTTTAAGCAGCAGGCTGATCGCCTGCAGCAAGGACTGCTGAACATGCAATTCCTTGGTCGCACCATCAATGCCGCCGATGGGTTTGCATCAAACGCAAGCTTCCAAAGTTCCACGAATGACCCGCTGATTGCGCCCGGCAAGACCACCCTGCTTGGCAACAGCCAAGGCGGCATTTTGGGTGGCGCTGCGTCTGCGATATCCACCGAGTGGACCAACGTGGTGCTCGGCGTTCCCGGCATCAACTACTCACTGCTGCTGCCACGGTCGTCTGACTGGCCCGAATTCGAGTCGGTCTTCAACGTTGCGTACACGGGCGATATCGATCGAGTCATCGCGCTACAACTCGTGCAGCTGCTCTGGGATCGCGGCGAGAACAACGGCTACGCGCAACATCTCACGCAGAACACGTATCCCGGTATCTCAACGAAGAAGATCGTGCTGATCGAAGCCTTCGGCGATCATCAGGTCACAAACGTGTCCACCGAAGTGTTGGCCCGCACCATCAACGCAGGCGTCCACTCCCCTGCGCTGCGTGCATCACGAAGCCCAGATGTGAACCCATATTTCGGTATCGATGCGGTCACCGACAAAGACGTCGATCGATCAATCGTGGTGCAATGGGATTACGGCAATCCAGCACCGCCAACGGTGAATCTGCCCCCAACCGATCCCGAGTTTGGCGAAGATCCTCACGGCAAAGGCTCGAGTGAGCCGCGCGTAATCCAGTTGGCGCTCGGCTTCTTGCTCACTGGCAAGATCTCGATACCGTGCGACGGCCCATGTGTGAGCGACAACGTCGTGGGCGGTTAGCGGTTGCAGTTTGTGGGTTACGCCTGTGCGGCGCGAACGGCGTCGACGAGTTCATTGACCGGCCGGTATGTGAGACCGGCGATAGCGCGATGCACGTAGCGCACGACGCCGTTTGCGTCGATAACGAACACGCTGCGGCGAGGGAATCCAAGTGGGCCCAACGTGCCATAGGCCGATGCCACGGCCTTGTCAGGATCGGCCAACAACGGAAACTTGAATCCGTGCTTGCCGCTGAACTTGTCGTGGCTGCTCACGCTTTGCGCTGAGATCGCCAACACCTGAGCGCCAACATCGGAGAACTCGTCGAGGTCGTCGTTGTAGGTGTTGAGTTGCTTGGTGCACACCGGGGTGTCATCGCCCGGGTAGAACACGAGCACCACCGGCTGGCCACGGTATGCGGCCAATGAACACGTTGTGTCGCCCGTGCCGCTGAGTGTGAAGTCGGGTGCCTTGTCGCCAATGCCAATGCTCATGTGCTCACGGCCTCCATCAGTTCGTCGGAGATATCGAAGTTGCTGTACACATCTTGCACGTCGTCGTTGTCTTCGAAGGCGTCCATGATTCGCAGAATATTACGCGCGTCGGCGGCGTCGGTGACTTCGATCGTGATCGACGAAACCATCGTGCTTTCGGCCGAGCGTACGACGAGTCCGGCAGCCTCGAGCGCAGCCTGAAGGTCGTACACGTGGTTCGGCGTGCACGTAATGCGCCACTCGTCGCCGTCGCGGGCAACGTCGTCGGCGCCAGCGTCGAGCGCGGCCATCATGACGTCGTCTTCGGCCACGTCGCCATCGACGATGATGACGCCCTTTCGGCTGAACTGCCAGCCAACTGCGCCTGGCTCGGCCAAGCTGCCGCCGAGCTTGTTGAAGATGTTGCGCACATCGGAGCCAGTGCGGTTGCGGTTATCGGTAAGCGTGTCGACCAAGATCGCCACACCGCCGGGCGCGTAGCCCTCGTACATAATCGCCTCGTAGGTGCCACCGTCGTCGGCGCCAGTGCCGCGCTTGATAGCGCGATCTATGGCGTCGTTAGTCATCTGTCCGGCTTTGGCCTTTTGGATGGCAGTTCGCAACGCAGCGTTGCTTGACGGATCACCGCCGCCGTCGCGTGCGGCCACTTCGAGGATGCGCGCAATCTTGTTGAACAGCTTTCCGCGCGCTTTGTCCTTGGCGCCTTTTTGGTGCTTGATTGTCGCCCATTTTGAATGACCGGACATGGTTAAACCTCCTGAAGGAACAGCGAGTGGAGACGATAGTCGGGTGTGAGCTCAGGGTGAAAGGAGGCCACAAAAACAGAACCCTCGCGAGCGAGCACCGGCACACCTTGGTGCGAGGCAATGACCTCGACGGCGGCGCCCAAGCGCTCGACCTTGGGAGCTCGAATAAACACGGCATGAAACGGTGACTCGAGCTTCGGTACCTCGATGTCAGCTTCGAAACTGTCCACCTGACGGCCGTAGCCGTTTCGCCGAACCGTGATGTCGATGGCGGCGAAGCTCACTTGATCGGGTCGGCCGTCGAGCACCTCGGCGGCCAGCAGAATCATCCCGGCACACGTACCGAACACAGGTAGTCCATCGGCGATACGTTTGCCAAGCGGATCGAACAAACCAGAGGTTGTCAGCAGACGCGACATTGTGGTGCTCTCGCCGCCCGGCATTACCAATGCCGCGATGCCATCTAGGTCAGCGGCGACGCGCACCTGACGACACTGAACTCCACACTCAGCGAGCGCAAGTTCGTGCGCGGCGAACGCACCTTGTAACGCAAGAACACCGACGAGCACCTGGAGGCTCCGAACTAGATTGCTGCACTCGAACCGCTTTCGTGCCGTGAGGCGCTGACTACCAGCCGCGCTCTGCGAAGCGCTGGTTGATTTCGTCCATGCCGATGCCGGTCATTGGGGCACCGAGGCCACGGCTCACCTTGGCGAGGATGCTTGCATCGCGGAAATGAGTAGTGGCCTCAACGATTGCCTTGGCTCGTGGTGACGGGTCATCGCTCTTAAAGATGCCAGAACCCACGAACACTGCTTCGGCGCCAAGCTGCATGGCGAGGGCTGCGTCGGCCGGCGTGGCGATGCCGCCCGCACAGAACATTGGCACTGGTAACCAACCGGTCTCGGCGATTTCTTGCACGAGCGACAGCGGAGCCTGCAGGCGCTTGGCCCACTCGAACAGCTCGGCCGAATCGGCCTGCGTGATCTTCTTCATGTCGCCGATGATTGAGCGAAGGTGCCGGACTGCTTCGACGATGTTGCCGGTGCCCGCTTCGCCCTTTGAGCGAATCATGCACGCGCCCTCAGAGATGCGACGTAGTGCTTCGCCAAGATTGGTGGCGCCACACACGAACGGAACCGTGAACTTGTACTTATCAATGTGGTGGGCCTCATCGGCCGGCGTGAGCACTTCGCTCTCGTCGATGAAGTCGACGCCGAGGGACTCAAGAATCTGCGCTTCGACGAAGTGACCAATGCGCACCTTGGCCATCACGGGAATGGACACCATGGCCTGGATGCCTTCGATCATTTCGGGATCGCTCATGCGAGACACACCGCCGTCGCGACGGATGTCGGCGGGCACTCGCTCGAGGGCCATCACCGCACATGCGCCAGCATCTTCGGCGATTCGTGCTTGCTCGGGAGTGACCACATCCATGATCACCCCGCCCTTCAACATCTCTGCCAGTCCGCGCTTAACGGGATAGGTACCGGTAGCGCGCGCCGTGGGGGAATCGGGTGAACTCATGCGGCCATCGTACAGAACGAGGCCACGAACTCGCCTACTCGCAGAGCCTCAAACAGCGCAGGAGACACCAACATTTTGGCTACGGAAAGGGAACCGACTTCATCTCGGCGCCCGCTGGCACTGGTGCCGCCGAGTCGGCGCGGCCGAGTTCTACGAAGGTTCGCCCCGGCGTGAGGCCAACAACGCTGCCGGCTGAATCCTTGAGCACGAACGGCGCAAGGCGGTCGGAGCGGCTCCAGGTTGCCTTCACGACCTTGCCGTCAGAGAACACCAGCGCATTGCCCTTGCCGATTGTTTGCGCCTCGGGGCTCTTGAAGTCGGCTGGGCTCGGCTTGTAGTCGACGTAGAGCACCACCACGTTGTTCGTGGAGAGTTGAGCATTGTCGACTGCGTCACGATGCGCTTTGCCATCGCTTGAGCGTAGGAACAGCTTCGTTGGGGCGTCCCACACCCAGGCAACCTTGACGCCGTCCATCGACAGATTGAGCCCGGCCACAGCATCGCCGCTCGACGCGGTGCCATCTGCTCGGTATGTGAACTGTGCAGGCGGCGGACCCGCGTCGGCAGGCGCAAAGGCAAAGAGTGACGAAGTCTTTGAGTACAAGTTGTGCGGCGCTGATTTCGCGTTTGAGCGAAAGTAAGCCGACTTGTGTTGCTGGCTCAACGCACTGAGGTCACGTAGGTCGCTAGCTGAGATAGCCGCTGTAACCCGAGCGTTGCCGCCGCTCCACGCAAACAGTGGGCGATTGAGCGAGCCAAGCATGGCTACATCTTGGGTGCGACCCGAACGGATGGGTCCGACGGGATCTGACGATCCGCTTTGGAACACCGCTGCAAAGCGAGTGAGTTGCTCGACGTTCTCTTCGAACACGATGTCGGCCTCGTTGAGGCCGCTCTGCGGACGGGCCAGCGGATGGTTATCGATCTTGACGACCAAGGCTGAGCGAGCGATGGCTTGGGTGTCGGTCGTTGCGATACCAGTGAGTGGAAACACCGGACCCGCAGCGGCTGTGATCACAGGAGTGCCTTCGCCAGTGGTGCTGGTGGTGTCAACGGTGGTGGTGTCGGGCACCGAAGACTGTGCGGCAGCTGAGGTGTCGGTGGTTTTCGATGAACTCGAGCCGCATGCACTGAGCAGCAAACCAATGCTGGCGAAGGCAGCAACGCCGCTGCGGCCAACACGCTTCTGGGTACTTGATTTCATAGCTCCCTCAGCAACTCAATTCGCTCTTCAAGCGGTGGATGGGTGTCGAACATCCGGTGGAAACGACTTGGCTTACCCTCGCCCTTGACACCCGACATTGGCTGCTCGATCCACAGATGCGCAGTAGCGGTTGAAGCTGAGCGAACCTCGGTGGAATCCGCACGCAGCTTTTCTAGCGCAGAAATGAGACCCGGTGGGTAACGCGTCATCTGACATGCCGATATGTCGGCCAGCGTCTCTCGCCGACGGCTGACAGCGGCCTGCATCGCCTTCGCGATCAGCGGCGCGAAGATCAGCACCACTATGCCAACGATGGCCAACGGGCCACCTGAACTGTTGTCATCAGAGCGTCGGTTGCGGGCACCGCCCAGCCACATCATACGAACAGCAAGGTCGGCGAGCAGGGCGATGGATCCAACGAGCGTGACTGCCAAGGTGGACACCAAGATGTCGTAGTTGCGAATGTGCGACAGTTCGTGAGCCAAGACGCCCTCGAGTTCGACTCGGTTCATTTTTTCGAGGAGGCCCGTTGTCACGGCGATTGCCGCATGCTTGGGATCGCGTCCGGTGGCGAAGGCGTTGGGGGCCGAGTCGTTCACGATGTAGACGCCTGGCTTGGGCAGGCCACTCGCGATGCAGAGTCCTTCGACCAAGTTGTGCAACCGGCGGTACTCGTCGGGATCGGCAGGCACGGCCCGACTGATGCGCAGAGCAATCGCATCGGCTTTCCAATACGAGACGAAAGCTGTGACACCAGAAAAGGCGAGGGCGACGAGCGTGCCGGCGATGCCATAGCCGACGAGCACGCCCACTGCAGCGCCAACGACGCACAGCAGCAAAACGAACGAGGCGATGAGCGCGACACTACGGCGCTTGTTGGAACGGATCAGGTCGAACATGGTGAGTCGCAGGCTAGAGGCCGCAGGCCCCGAAGCGTGGGAAGGTCAGAACTGCACCTTGGGCACTTCGCGAGCACCGGGCTCTGCTTCGAAAAACTCACGGGCTGTGAAGCTCATCATCTTGGCGAAGATCAGCGTTGGGAATGTCTGCAACGCGTTGTTGTAGCCCAGCACAGAGTCGTTATAGAACTGGCGAGCGTAGGCAACGCGACCCTCGGTCGCGGTGAGCTCTTCTTGGAGCGCCAAGAAGTTTTGGTTCGCCTTGAGATCGGGGTACGCCTCGCTGAGCGCAAACACCTGGCGCAGCGCACCAGTAAGCATGTTGTCTGCCTGGGCCTGAGCCGCCGGGTTCGCAGGCGCAGCCATTGCCGAGTTGCGAGCCCGGATAACAGCGTCGAGCGTTTCCTTCTCATGCGTCGCGTAGCCCTTGACGGTTTCGACCAAGTTCGGAATCAGGTCGATGCGGCGCTTGAGCTGAACGTCGATCTGCGACCATGCATTATCTACCGTATTGCGCTTCCGAATGAGTCCGTTGTACAGCACAATGCCGAAGATGACGAGTAGCGCGACCAGGCCGATCACGATCAATAGGGCGGGCATGATTCTCCTTCGTGGGGGTGTTTCTGGCAGCTCAGGCCGCCGGGCGTTACTGCATCATACGTTGGAGCGCGGCGCGCAAACGTGGCACCGGCCCCGGTTGTGCCGGCTGCGCAATCGGATGCTCGTGGGCGAGCCGTTCGTAGATGTCGGCGTAGCGTGCAGCGAGCGCCGACATGCTGAACTGCTCGGCGCGTTGCTCGCCGGCATTGCGTAGCCGGTCGCTCAGCGCACCGTCATTGATCACGCGTAGCAATGCTGCCGCGAGCTCGGCGACCTCGCCGGGGGCGCACAGCAGCGAGTCGACCTCGTGCGTCGCCACGTTCATATATCCGTCGAGCGAACTTGCGACGACAGGAGTTCCTGCGGCCATAGCTTCGAGCAACACCACACCGAACGACTCTCCGCGCAGCGACGGGGCACAGAACACTGCCGAGCCTTTGAGATAGGCCATCTTCTCGTCGTCGGTAATGCGCCCAACCCAATCGATACGGATGTCGGTTGCGTACTGCTGTTGAAGGCGTTTGGTGTCAGGGCCGTTGCTCGCGATCACAAGACGCACGTTGGCGGGCAGAGTTGCGAAGGCCTCAAGTAACACGTCGAGGCCCTTGCGATCTTCGTGGCGGCCGCAGAAGAAGATCGTCGGGTTCGAAAACGTGTGCGATGCGGAGTCACGAAAGCGATGCAGTTCTACTCCGTTGAACAGCACTTCGTAGTCGCCACCCATGTAGCCCTGCACCAGTGCCAACGCGTCTTTGCTCACAACAACACGGTGCGAAATATTGTCGGCTAGGCGAGACAACGGAGCAGTGAGCAGCTTGTACGAGGTGGACTCCCCCGCTGCATGAAACGTGCCCACGATGGGCGCCGGATGCAAGAACAACGCAGTCTGCGCTGCGCCGGGAGCAAGCGGTTCGTGAACGTGAAGCACGTCGAAGTTCTCGTCGTTGAGCAATTGAATCGTGCGGAACTGGGCACTCGGATCTGGGGCGATCGGCACGACCGATCCATTCGATGCAGTGGGCAGGCTGTTACCAACGGGACTCACAAACGTGGCTGGCGGAGGACCATCGCATGGGCCAATGACTCGGGCCTCATAACCCATCGAGCGAAGCTCACGGGCGAGCCCCATCACCTGAGCTTGAACGCCGCCAGGAATGCTGAGGCTGTACGGACAAACGATGCCGATGCGCAAGGTGCGTTGTTCGCGTTGAAACTGCCCCCCGTTGTCCTCCTGCACGCGCCAGACGTTACCCGCGGATGGCTGCTCGCGTTTCAGTCCAGCATTCGCACTACCAATCGGCGCGGCTACCGTCGGCGCATGACCTCATCTGTCGACCAACTTCCCGCACTGTCCGTAATCGGTTCGGCGAACAAGCGAACAGCAATTCTTGAACTCGCGGCTGAGGCTGAGACTCGGGGCTTCGCGGGGTTGGCGTGCCCTGGCGTTGGAGGCAACCTGGCGTTGTGCGGCTCGCTCGCACACGTCACCAAGACCATCACGTTTTGGTCGTCCATCCAACCGATCTACTTGTCGCACCCGATGGAAACGGCAGCGACTGCGGCTCATATCGCCGAGGTCAGTGGTGGCAGGTTCCGCCTCGGCCTTGGTGTCAGCCATGTTCCGATGCTCGACCGAATTGGCTTGGCAACCGGCAAGCCGCTCTCCGATATGCGTGACTACGTCGACTCGCTTCGCGCAGCCTCTCGAGGCGCTGGGGCGATGCCTCCGATTCTTCTCGCCGCCCTTCGTGATCGAATGCTCGACCTTGCGGTCGAGATTGGTGACGGCGCGCTGTGGGCGAATGCTTCGCTGTCGCACACACCCACGCAGGTGGCGCGCATTCCTTCGGAGCGTCGCAGCGCCCTACAGCTAGCCAACATGGTGCCAACCGTTATCGATGCCGATGTCAATGCGGCCCGCGCTATTCATCGGCGCACGCTCGGTGGTTACATCGTGCTTCCGAACTATCGCAACTACTGGCGCGTGGCCGGCTATGGCGACGAGATGGATGCAATTGAAGCAGCCCTCGAGCGCGGCGATCGCGATGCGGCCGCAGCGGCAATGAGCGATCGTTGGATTGATGACTGCACCATTAGTGGTGATGCCGCGCATGTGCGCGACCGGCTCGCTGCGTGGTACGCCACTGGTGTGACGCCAATCGCCGTGATGTCGAGCACCACGGGCGGGCAAGCGAAGGCAATTCGCGAACTTTTCGACCTCTACAGCTGAGACTCAGAACAGACTGTCGGTCACCGTGGCCGCGCTAACACCAGACGACTCTGGATCCACCTCTGCGATGAGTTCGACACCTTTGTTGCGCACGCTGTTGACCGCAGTTGAGACCCGATGCATCGCAAGAATGTCGTTGGGGGCGGGACGCAGCAACTGCGTGAGCTCGTCGGGATCGTCGATGTTTGGGTCGAGCCATTCGTGCCACGCCGATGCCGGAAGAATCGCTGGCATGCGATCGTGCACTGACGCCATTGTGTCATTGGCCGCAGTGGTGATGATGGTGCAGCTATGGAGCCACGGGCCATCTGCGGGACCCGCCTTGTCGCGCCACACCGTCCACAGACCTGCGACTGCCAACAGGTGGCTGTCGGATCGGTGGATGAACATCGGTTGCTTCACTGGTTTGCCTTTTGCGCTGAGCGCTGCCGTCAGTGCTGGCGCCTGCCACTCGTAGAAACCGTCGATGGGAATAATGCATCGGCGCTTGCGGAGTAGCCCTTTGAACGACGGCTTCTCGGTGAGCGTCTCGGCACGGGCATTGATCATCGACGACCCGATCTTCGTGTCCTTCGCCCACACTGGAACGAGACCCCAATGGAAGGCGCGAACGGCGGGCTCGTGGCCGTCTTCGTTCACCACTGCGTACACGTCGGTAGTTGGTGCCACGTTGTAGTTCACGGGCAAGGGATCACCCTCGAACGAGGCGCCGAAGAAATCAGCAATCTGTTGAGGGGTGCTGGTAGATACAACGCGTCCACACACGCTTCGTACGGTATCAAGCGGGTGCCGTCGGCTACGTTTCTGACACGCCGTCAGATTTGAGGAAGAGGAAGACGCAATGACAGAACTCGGCTTTTTGCCCTTCGACGCAGACAACCATTACTACGAAGCAACCGACGCATTCATCCGCCACATCGATCCCTCAATGGCCAAGCGGTGCATGCAGTGGGTTGAGCTCGATGGTCGTCAGCGGCTGCTTGTTGGCGGCGCAATCAACCGGTTCATTCCGAACCCAACGTTTAACCCAGTCTCGAAGCCAGGCGCGCTCGATCTGTACTTCCGCGGCAAGGTCGCTGGCTCAGATCTCAAGTCGATGTTCGGCGAGCTCGATCAGATCAGCCCCGCCTATCGCGATCGCGATGCTCGCCTCGCGCTGATGACCGAACAGGGTCTCGATGCGGCCTTCTTCTTTCCCACCCTCGGCGTAGGAATGGAAGAGTCGCTCAAGCACGACATTCCAGCCTTGACCGCTGCGTTTCGCGCCTTCAACCGATGGGT
>JAPKZR010000152.1 GCA_026393695.1 Actinomycetota bacterium | reverse complement strand
TTCGGTGAGATGCGGATCGTTGCGGTCGGTGCGGGCCAATGGGCTGATCTCGACCGGGTGTCCGGTGACGAAGGTTGGCAGCACCAGCTTGTGTTCGGCTGTGGCCTCGAAGAGTTCTTCGATGATCTTGCCGGTGCCCCAACGCGGTGCGCAGCTCACGCCATGATCGCTCGCGAGAGCGCGCAGCTTCTCGAGTGGTTGCGATGGGTGAACAGCTACGCCGATGGCATCTTCGACAAGGTCAATCATGCGTGCCTGACGCCATGGCTGAGCCAGGTCAACCGTCTGGTCGTCGATGGTGACCACTGTGGTGCCAATGGCATCGCGTGCGGCGTTGACGATGAGTTCTTCGGTGAGCGCAATCACGTCGCTGCAGTCGGCGAACGCTTGGTACGACTCCATCATTGTGAACTCAGGGTTGTGTCGTGTGCTGATGCCTTCGTTGCGGAACACGCGACCGATTTCGAACACCCGCTCCATGCCGCCCACGATGAGCCGCTTGAGATGCAGCTCGAGCGCAATGCGCAGATAGAGGGTCATGTCGAGCGTGTTGTGGTGCGTGATGAATGGGCGAGCATGGGCGCCGCCCGCTTCGAGATGAAGCATTGGCGTTTCGACTTCGATGTAGCCGTGGCCGTGAAGCGTGCGTCGGAAACTGGAGATGACAGCGTGGCGCACCTGAAATGTGCGGCGCGCTTCTTCGTTCACGATGAGGTCGGTGTAGCGCTGGCGGTACCGCGTGTCGGTATCGGTGAGGCCCTTCCACTTGTCGGGCAGTGGGCGTAACGCCTTCGACAAGAGCTGCAACGAATCGACCCGAACGCTGAGCTCGCCCTTACGGGTGGTCATCACGATTCCCTCGACGCCTACCCAGTCGCCAAGGTCGAGGTCGCCGATGTCGGCGAACGCTTGGTCGCCCACAATCGCCTTTGAGACGAACAACTGGATCTCGTCGCTGCGGTCGCGGACCGTGGCGAAGATGAGCTTGCCTTGCTCGCGCTTGAGCATCATGCGGCCGGCGATGGAGACGCGTGTCTCGGTCTCTGTGCCGGGCTCAAGCTCGCCGTGTTCGGCGCGGATCTCGCTCAGGGTGTGGGTGCGATCGAAACGGTATGGGTACGGATTGTTTCCGTTGGTTCGAATGTCGTCGAGCTTGGCGAGGCGCTTGGCCTTCTCGGCCTCGAGTCCACTACCACTGAGCAGGTCGGATTCAGCATCGGGGGAGGCATCGGGTGTTTCGTTCACAGGGGCTGAACGGTATCTGGTCTGAGCCGTTGAACGCGAGCCATTTACGCTGCCTTGGGTCGCCCCCGTTGCCGCCCTAATGTCGTGGTGATGAAACGCGCGGCCGCATTCGTTCTCGGAGGGCTTGTGCTCGTCACGTCGCTGTCCTCAAGTCAGGCCGTGGGTCCGCTGGGCCAGATCGTTTCGCCTGTGTCCGCGACGGCTGCTGCTGAACCCGTGCTGACCCCGACCGACGTCGTGCGCGTGTACCAAACCAGTGAGCTCTCGCTCGATGTGTACTCGCGTGCCGCGGGTGCGGCCAATGCGGCCCGGGCAGCGTGGTCAGAATCGCGGGGCGGAAGTGTGCCCATGGGGCTCGTGATGCGCGGGCCAGCCATTGTGCAGCAGCCTGAGATCGCGGGCTACCACTTTTCGATGGGCGTCACTGTGTTGCCGACCGAGGCGATTGCTGCGCTGATGGGTCGCGATGTCGCCGCCGTGGTCGCTCGAGGCGACGTGGTGATGGGCTCAACCACGGCAGGTTTGCGTGACGCTCGCGTCGGCGACACCATCGATCTTGAAGCGGCGTCCGGAGCGGTGGTTCGCCTGACCGTGGGCATGGTTGCCAACGACTCAGTGATCGGTGGCACCGAACTGTTGTTGTCGCCAGCGCAGGGCGATCGCCTTGGCGTCACCAGAGTGACCAGCATCGTCGTGTGGGGCTTCCCCTCGAGAGACAGCATTGATGCAAACCTCGCGGCGTATGGGCTCGACCAACGTGTGGGCACACGGGTGCGACGCAGCTGGGATCCGTTCGATCCCGATGCAACGCTCAGCATGTCTGAAACCAAGGCGCGCTTAGGCGAGTTTGCGTATCGCGTGCGGGCCAACGGAGTCGACGCCGATGTCACGCCTACGTGGACCCAACAGTTCATTCCACCCGTTCGCGAGTTGTATCCCACGGGCATCAATGCGCGGTGTAATTACATGATCCAAGCGGACCTGCGCTCGGCATTGAACGAGGTCGTCAACGCGGGCTTCGCTGGCCAGATCGATGTCGCCAACGCCAATCGATACGGCGGTTGTTTTAATGCTCGCTTCAACCGGGTGACGGGCAACTTAGGAGTGCTGTCGCGGCATTCGTGGGGTGCTCCGATCGACATGAACACCACGACTAATGCCCAAGGCTCCACGCCGCAAATGAACTGTGATGTTGTGCGCATTTTCCGTCGACACAATTTTGCGTGGGGTGGCAACTTCGTCACGCCCGACGGCATGCACTTCGAGTGGGTGGGCGAACAAAGAGATCAATACCAGTACCCATCGCGCTACTGCCCGAATCTGTCTTCGGCGCCTTCAGTGACATCATCGAGTGGTGGCTCACGTGCGCCGCTCAAGCAACGAACGATGCGCGCCAGATTGCTTGTCGACGATGGATGGGGCATCGGCGAGTAGTCTCACTCGTTGTGTCAACTCGCTTTGTGATCATTGGTGGTGGTCCGGCAGGTAATACCGCGGCCACGTACGCCGCCCGTTTGGGCGCCCAGGTCACGCTGATCGAGCGTGATGTCATCGGAGGCGCTGCACACCTGTGGGACTGCATTCCGTCGAAGACGATGATCGCTACCGGCGGAGCGATGAGCTTCACCCGGCGCATCCAAGGCATGGGCCTTGAGCAGCAAGATGCCGAAGTCGACAACGTTGCTCTGCAAGACCGTATCGAAGACATTCAGAGCCGATTGCAGAGCAACACCATCCAGTTGCTCGAGAGTCAGGGTGTCCGGATGATCATGGGCTCGGCCCGATTCATCGGTCCGAACTTGATCGAAGTCGTTACTGCCGATGGTGCCGAGCAAATTGAAGCCGACGCCGTGCTTGTTGCTTCTGGCTCGCGTCCGCGTATCCCCGACTGGTGCCATCCCGATGGTGAACGTATTCTCACCACGCGCGATTGCTACCCACCCAAGGTGTTCCCAACGAGCATGACCGTGGTTGGCTCGGGTGTTACGGGTGTTGAGTTCGTGCACATGTTCTCGTCGTTTGGCGCAAACGTGTCGCTTGTGGTGAGTCGCCAACAGGTGCTTCCCAGCAAGGACCCTGAGGTTGCTGCCGTGCTTGAAGACGACTTCTTGCGTCGCGGCGTGCGTCTGCTCAAGGGCGCGCGCGCCGTGTCGATCGAGCGCAACGGCGACGAGGTCACGGTCAGTTGTGACGATGGTCGCGTTGTGCGCAGTTCGCATGCAGTGCTCGCGATTGGCTCGGTTCCAAATACCGACGACCTTCGCCTCGAACTTGCGGGCGTGCACACCGACAACGGTTACGTGAACATCAACCGGCATTGCCAGAGCAACGTGGCGCATATCTACGCGGCCGGCGATGTGAGCGGCAAGCTGCCGTTGTCGTCGGTGGCCAGCATGCAGGGACGCAAAGTGGCTGAGCATGTGATGGGTCTTCACAAAGTTGCGCATCGCCACCTCGACTACGACAAGGCTGCATCGGCCATCTTCACCGAGCCCGAGATCGCCGATGTCGGTCTCGCCGAAGCAGACGCATTCGCTGTGGGTCGCAAGATTCGCGTCACGAAGGTGCCGTTTAGTTCGAACCCGAAGGCCCTCATCAACAACGACTCGCGGGGCTTCGTGAAGATCGTGTCTGACCCAGCCACTGGCGTTGTGCTCGGCGGTTCTATCGTCGGCCGACATGCAGCTGAACTCATCAGCGTTATCGCTCTGGCGGTTACTGCAAACCTCACCGTGAGCGACATCGTCGAAAGTCTGCTGGTGCATCCTGCGCTCAGCGAGGCACTTGCCGAGGCCGCAGAATGAGCGGGTCCAAGTGAACTCGTTTGGACAATCCGACATCGATCGAGAGGCGCTGAATCAAGAACTCGGGCTGCCGCCTGGTGTTGTTCTCGCACCCATTTGGCGTCGCTTGCTGGCGCAGGCCATCGACCAACTCGTGATCCTTGCTCCCGTCTTACTCATTGCGGTCATCGTCGTGGGTGTTCGTTCGCCCGACGACCTCAAGACAAACGCGTTCAGCATCAACGTCGCAGTGTTGGCCGTGGCCTTTTTGTACGAGTTCGGAATGATCTCGATGTGGGGTCGCACCGTGGGCAAGATTGCTCTCGGTACTCAGGTGGTCCGTGTGGACTCTGGCGGCGCGGTATTGCCTTCGTCAGCTGCCATCCGCGCCCTCGTGCCATTGGCCGCGGGTGTTGTGCCAGGCGTTGGCTACGTGCTCAGCATCGTCGTGTATGCGCGAACGATCTACGACAAGCGCCGCCAAGGATGGCACGACAAAGGCGCGGGCACGATTGTGGTGCTCCGCCAGGGCTAGTTCACCGTTGCGATTAGGCGATGATGATCAATACATCGCCAGCGCCGACGGTGGCACCGGTAACGACCTTGATCTCTTTCACGGTGCCGGCCTTCTCGGCGGCGATTTGGTTTTCCATCTTCATTGCCTCGAGCACTACGACGGACTGCCCGACTTCGACCACTTGATCGAGCTCAACGAGGATCTTCACGATGGTGCCCTGCATTGGTGCCGTCACGTTGCCGCTGCCCGCCCCTGCATTGCCTGCTGACGCACTTGCCGAACGCGCTGGCTTCTTGGCCGCAGCTTTCGAGCTGGCTATTACTGCTTGGCCTTCGGGAACCCACATCTTCACGTCGAAGCGCTTGCCGTTGACTTCAACTGTGGTGTTGCGCTGCACGAGTGGTTCGGCTGCATCGTCGCCAGCAGCAACCGGTGCGCCGGGCGCCTCGATGCCGCTGAGGTCGAGTACCTCTTCGACCCACTTGGTGCTGTGCTTCATCGCCTGGAAATCGGGGTGCTTGAGAATTGCGAGGTCGGCAGGAATGGTGGTGGCCACACCTTCGACAACCATCTCTTCGAGGGCGCGGATGGTGCGTGCAATCGCGGTTGGGCGATCTTTGCCCCAGACCACAAGCTTGCCGACAAGGTTGTCGTAGTACTGGCTGATCTCGTCGCCAGCCATGTAGCCGCCATCGAATCGCACGCCGAAACCATCGGGGGTGACCAGCTTGGTGATGAGGCCGGGGCTCGGCAGGAACTTGCCGCCAGCAGGGTTCTCGGCGTTGATGCGGATCTCGATGCTGTGGCCGCTGCGTGCTGCAGCAACCTCGGCCTGCGTCATTGGCAATGGCTCGCCGCTGGCAACGCGAATCTGCCATTCGACGAGATCGATGCCGGTGATTTCTTCGCTGACTGGGTGCTCCACCTGCAAGCGGGTGTTCATCTCAAGGAAGAAGAACTCGCCGTCTTGGTAGATGAACTCAACGGTGCCGGCGTTGTAATAGCCAACGGCCTTGGCCACCTTGATGGCTGCTTCGCCCATGGCTTCTTCGACGCCCTCGGGGAGCGCGGTGGCTGGAGCCTCTTCAACGAGCTTTTGGTGACGACGCTGTGCTGAACAGTCACGCGTGCTGATCCATACGACGTTGCCGTCTTTGTCGCCCACGAGTTGCACTTCGATATGACGTGGCCACGTGAGGTAGCGCTCGACGTAAATCTCGTCGCGGCCGAAGTAGGCCTTTGCCTCGCGCTGAGCGCTATCGACAGCGTCTTGAACGGAGGCTTCGTTGTGAACCACTTTCATGCCGCGGCCGCCGCCGCCGAACGCGGCCTTGATGGCAATTGGCCAACCGTTGCTGCGGCCGAACTCGATGATCTCTTCGGCGCCCTTGGCGAACTCGGTGGTTCCCGGCACGATGGGTGCGCCGCCGGCCAGTGCGGCCTTGCGGCTGCTGACCTTGTCGCCCATGACATCGACAGCCTCGGGTGGTGGCCCGATGAAGGCGACGCCCATCTCGGCGATGGCTCGGTTGAAGTCGGGGTTCTCGCTGAAGAAGCCGTAGCCCGGGTGCACGCCATCGGCACCGCTGAGGCGGATTGCGTTGAGGATCGCCTCGGTGTTGAGATAGCTCTCTGCTGCGGTCTGTCCGCCGAGCGCATATGCCTCGTCGGCGAGACGCACATGCAGCGCGTTTCTATCGAGTTCGGAATAGACCGCGACGGTTGCAATGCCCAGTTCTCGGGCGGCCCGAATCACTCGGACAGCAATTTCTCCACGGTTGGCGATGAGTATCTTCTTCAGCACGGCTCACATGATGACCGCTCGGCACCCCTGATTGCCACCTGACGGACGATTAGTTCCTGCGTCTAGGCTCGCAACATGTCTGAATCGCTTCCGAAAGTCGCATGGCCAACCAGTTGGCCGGCGGGTTGGCACGTCACATTTGTCGACGAAACCGGCTCAACAAACGCCGATCTGCTCGCAGCTGGCTCCGCAGATGCGCCCGACCGAACGGTGCTCGCGGCGGCGCATCAGACAGCTG
>JAPKZR010000171.1 GCA_026393695.1 Actinomycetota bacterium | reverse complement strand
GGGGTACTTGGTGAGCTCAGCGCGGATCTCGTGCATTGGCCGGTTGAGATCGATGTGGACCACATTGTCGTCGAGATCATCGTGGGTGATCTCGGGCAGATACTGCGCCGGATCGGTCTCAAGCTGCTCAAGGAAGATGCCATCTTTGGTGATCTTGCCGAGCGCCTGGCGGTCGGCTGAGCAACTCACGGCCATCGCTACCGGACAGCTGGCGCCGTGGCGCGGCAGACGCACGATGCGCACGTCGTGACAGAAATACTTGCCGCCGAACTGTGCGCCGATGCCGGTGTCTTGCGAGAGCTTCAGCACCTTTGCTTCAAGCTCGATATCGCGAAACGCGTGACCGGTCTTACTGCCGCTGGTGGGCAAGCTGTCGAGGTACTTGGTGCTAGCGATCTTCGCGGTCTCTACCGCGAACTCGGCCGACGTGCCGCCGATGACTACGGCAAGGTGATACGGCGGGCATGCAGCAGTGCCGAGGGTCTTCATCTTTTCGAACAGCCATGGCAGCAAGGTCTTCTCGTTGAGCAGCGCCTTGGTCTCTTGAAACAGGTAGCTCTTGTTGGCGCTGCCGCCACCCTTGGCGATGAACAAGAACTTGTACGCGTCGCCATCGACTGCGCTGATCTTGATCTCGGCGGGCAAGTTGTTGCCGGTGTTCACTTCGTCGTACATATTCAGCGGCGCCATCTGGCTGTAGCGCAAGTTACTGGTGAGGTAGGTGTTGAACACACCGCGGGCGATGGCCTTTTCGTCGCCGCCACCGGTGAATACGTATTGGCCCTTCTTGGCCTTCACGATTGCAGTGCCCGTGTCTTGGCACATCGGCAGCACGCCGCCGGCGGCGATGTTTGCGTTCTTGAGCAGATCGAGCGCAACGAAGCGGTCGTTGCTGCTGGCCTCTGGGTCGTCGAGGATGCTGGCCAACTGCTTGAGATGGGCGGGCCGTAGCAAGTGGGCGATGTCTTTCATCGCCTGCTCGGTGAGCTGCGTGATGGCCTCGGGGGACACCTGCAAGAACGTGCCTTGTGGTGTCTCGAAGGTGGAGACGCCCTCGGTGCCGATGAGGCGATATGTGGTCTCGTCAGCGCCCAAGGGGAGCAACTCGGTGAACTCGAAATCAGCCATGGCCCAACCGTACCGGCGGGCTGAAGCGGGGTGAAACTCAGCCGACCGGTGACGGCGGGGTGTTGACCAGCGATCAGAACTGTTGGGCGAGCAGGATCAACGCGCTGGCCGTTGACATTGCCAAAATCGCGGGGCGCGAATAGCGAGAACCCATCAAGCCCACCAGCCACCGTGAGGCCACGATGCCAACCGCGACTCCGGGCAACAAAAACGCCGACAGCGTGAGCTGGCGACCCCCGATCTTGTCGGTGAACGCCAGCACACAAACACTGATGACCGATCCCACTCCGAAGAATGCTGCAAGCGTGGCCTGACGTTCGCGAGGGTCAGCATGTTGGTACGCAATGGCCATCGGAGGTCCGCCGACCGAGGTGATGGTGCCCATGAAACCACTGCCAAGACCTGCCACCGCAAGGTTGGGATACGTGGGGTGGATACGCCAACTCGTGAGTGAAACGGCAACAGCAACGAGCACGGCGGAACCGACGGCGATGGAGAGGCCGCGTTCGCTGAGGTATGCCAAGGCCGCCGAGGCGGCGAAGATGCCGGGGATGCGGCCGGTGATTGCCCACCCGAAGCCACGCCAATTGATGTACTGCCGTTCGCGAATGGCGACCCCGGCAGAGAGCGGAATGACGGCGATCAAGACTGCGCCCGGCACAAAGCCGTGATCGATCATCTTGAGAATCGGCGAGATGAGCATGCCCATGCCGAAGCCCATGGCGCCCTGCACCGACGCGCCGATGGTCGCCAAGACAAAGCATGCAACGACGATCCAGATCGAGAATCCGAAGATCATGCGTGACGCCGCATCATCGATCTTTCATTCGTTTTGGCGCAGCATTGGCTGGGTCGGTGGGCCACTGATGCTTGGGATAGCGGCCGGCCATTTCTTTGCGAACCTCGGTCCATGACCCGGCCCAGAAGCCCACAATGTCGGCGGTGATCTGAATGGGGCGATCGGCGGGCGACAACAGATGCAGTACCACGGCGACTCCGGCCGCAGTGGGGTGCACGTTGGTGCCAAACAGGTCCTGAACCCGAACCGACGCAGCGGGCCGATCGCCGCTGTAATCGAGCATGAGTGATCGGCCCGATGCGAGCTCAAGGTGCGTTGGTGCGAGTTCGTCGAGTTGAGCACCGAGTGGCCACTGCAACCCCGCGCGAAGCACCGTTGCCAGATTGAGCGAGGCAACATCGGTGATGCTGGTCATGCCGTTGAGGTAGGGCGCCAGCCATTCGTCGAGCGACCGCACGAGGCCTGAGTCGGACCAATCTGGCCACACGTGGGTGCTCTCATCGGCGGTGTGCTTGGCGCGGCGAACGAACTCGACACGTTGACGAAGTTGCGTCGCGGTGTCGCTCCATGAAAGGGGACCAAGTCGGGTGATCCGAACGCGGTCGATGAGCGCAGCCGTGGTCTCTGCCGAGGCCCCTGGACGCCGTACGCGTTCGTCGAGTTTCATGTTGCCGAGTCGGCGTTCGAGACGCTCGACGATGTCGCCGCGATCGCGATCCCACACGAGAATGTGTCGGGTCTCTACAGCTGCGCCGAGTGTTGCGGCTACTTCGTCGGCGTCGATGCCTGCCGCAAGGCGCAAGCGGGTGTTCTTGCGATCGCCATCTACATCGGCCGCCACGACGAACGCTTCGTTGGCCAACGGATCGTCTTTGGCAACCCAAGCACCCACACCCGTGCGCAACTGAAACTGACCGGGTTGGGTGCGGCGCACAGCAAGCCGGTCGGGATAGGCCAGCACCAACACTGCTCCTGCGCGATCGGGGTTGATTGCATCGAGGTCGAAGCTGATGCCCACGCGTTGAGCGATGTCTCGCGCTCGACGGATCAAGCGGTCGACGGCGCCGCGGTCGGCTCGCTCGTGGCGCTCGCGTCCCATCACCACGCGAATGCGTAACGACATATCGCTGGGCAGTTCGTCGGCGCGCCCACGCAGAATGTCGCGGTCGTCGAGCAACGCGGCGATGACACAGGCCAACGATTGGTCGGCCGCGCCAACGGAGTCGACAACCATTCGAGCGAGGCGAGGGTGCGCCGGCACCTTGAGCATTGCGCGGCCCACTTCGGTGATGCGTTGGTTGGCATCGAACGCGCCCAGTAGCTCGAGCAGCTCGGCGCCCTGCGCCAAGGTGCGCGGCGGGGGAGCATCGGGAAAGGTGAGCTCGGCTGCAGACGTTCCCCACGCAGCGAGTTCGAGCGCAAGTCCGGCAAGATCGACCTGGGTGATCTCGGCCTCGAGGTGGGCGCGACGAGTGGATTGTTCGAGCTTGCTCCACGCCCGATAGGCAACACCCGGCTCGGTGCGCCCGGCGCGGCCCGCACGTTGGTCGGCCGACGCTCGGCTGGTAGCCACCGTGGTGAGTCGGGTCATGCCGGTGCGAATGTCGTAGCGCGGCACACGGGCCTGGCCGGCGTCGACCACAATGCGCACGCCAGCCACAGTGAGCGAGGTCTCGGCGATATCGGTGCTGAGCACCACCCGGCGGCGACCCGCGGGTGAGGGCGCGAGGGCGCGGTCTTGATCGGCAAGTGAGAGCGCGCCAGCGAGCGGATAGAGATCGACGTTGGCCGCTACGAGCGGGTCCAGCGCCTGATACACGCGAGTGATCTCGCCAATGCCAGGCAAGAACACCAGTACATCGCCGATGTCGTTACGCAAGGCGAGCAGCACCGTCTCGGTGATTGCTTGCTCAAGTCGCTGGCCCTTGCCCGGGGGCGACCAGCGAATCTCGATGGGATGCGTGCGACCTTCGCTGCTGATGATTGGGCACGGGCCGATGTCGTTGCCGAGCAGCGCGGCCAGCGTGCCGGCCTGAGCGGTGGCCGACATCGCCAGAATCTTGAGGTCCGGTCGCAACGTGCGCCGCGCGTCGAGGGCGAACGCGAGGCCTACATCGGTGGGCAGGTTGCGCTCGTGTATTTCGTCGAAGATCACCAAGCCCGTGCCGGGCAATTCGGGATCGTTCTGTAGGCGCCGAGTGAGCACACCTTCGGTGACGACTTCGATGCGAGTGTTGCGCCCGATGCGTCGTTCGTCGCGGGTCTGATAGCCAACGGTGTCACCGATGTCTTCACCCAACAGAAAGGCCATGCGGTGGCCTGCGGCGCGAGTGGCCAATCGGCGAGGCTCGAGCATCACGATCTTTTGTCCGTGCAACCACGGCTCGTTGATCAGACGCAGTGGTACCAATGTTGTTTTGCCGGCGCCGGGCGGAGCCACAAGCACGGCCGAGCCATGGGATTCGAGCGCCGCTGCAACATCGGCGATGACCTCGGCGACGGGAAGATCATCGCCTGGTTCAGGAGTGCGACTCAACAGGTGGCGCTGATCACGCCAGCGCTGGCGTGCCCTTGAACGGCACTGGGTCGGAGGCAGCTGGGATGCTCTGCTTCGCCCATGCCGTGGCGACTGCGATCTTGTCGGACACCTTGCGCCACTCGACGCCGTTCCAGCCCTCGGCCGATGCAGCAACGGTGCCGTCCATCGCGACGAACACGAACGCAGGCAGCTCGGCAAGGCCAAGCGACTTCACAAACGTGCGGTCAGGATCGCAGAACACCAACAGTTCATCGGCGAGCGGACCGAGGAATGCTTTGGCTTCGTCGGCGGTGCAGGTGACGACGAAATTGCATCGTGCGTCGGCGCCACGGAACCCGGCGAGAATGCGAACTGCGGTCTTGAGGATCCACGAACTCTCGTTGGTGAACGGGTCGAGAACCACGCTCGCTAAGTTGAACATGGTGAGCCAATCCTCGAGGGGTCGGCTTTCGCCGTCGAGAGAGGTGAGTACGACATCGAGCGATGGATTGCTTGCCACGGCTGCGACGCTAGCGCAGCATGCTGCAACTGGCACAGCTAGGTTGGCGACATGCACCCGATTGAACGGCTTCGCTATGTGGCTCGCGCCTCAAGTGGTGACCAACGGATGCTCGTTCGCGAGACCGCATCGGCCATCGCGGGCCTCGATCTCGACCCCGCTGGCCTTGTCGTCGCATGCCGACGCATTGTCGAACGGCATCCCACCGCCGGCGCGTTGTGGTGGCTGTGCGCCAGTCTCTTGGCCGCCAACGATCCGTTTCGTGAGGCGTGGGGTATGGCCGATTATGTCGACGATGATCCAACTCCGGGCCAGCTGATGCAGCTGTTACCCGACGATGCCACGGTGTGCGTGGTTGGCTGGCCCGACCTTGCTGGCGAAGCCGTGATGCGCCGCGGCGACACCACGGTGCTGGTCATCGATGCCAACGACGAAGGTTCGCGCCTCGCCCGACGGTTGCAACAGGCCGATGTTCAAGCCGAGACGGTACCTGCCGCTGGCACGGCAGCAGCAGTGGCCGCATCCGACCTTGTGCTCATTGAGGCTGTTGCGGGCGGACCCGATGCGGCGCTGTGCGCGTTGGGTTCACATCCAATCGCTGCAGTGGCCTACTGCTCAGAGGTGCCGGTGTGGTTGGTGGCCGGGCGTGCCCGCCGCTTGCCCGAACCAATGTGGAAAGCAATGGGCGAGCGTTTGGCCAGTGCCGGCCAAGGGTGGCACCACGATGTTGAGGTCGTGCCGTTGGCCTTGTGTTCGGCCGTGCTTGGTCCGGCCGGACTGATGCCAGCCGACGCAACCAGCATGGCCGCCGAATGTGCGATGGCCTACGAGTTGCTCCGCATGAGCGCAATGTAGGCACCTGCTATTAGTGTCGCCGTCATGGCAAGCAAGCGCGGCAACATCACCATGACCGACGACGAAGTGACGGCGTACCTCGCCGACCAGAAGGTGCTCAACGTCGCCACCATCGGCCCATCCGGACACCCTCATGTAGTGGCCATGTGGTACGAGGTCGTCGACGGCAAGATTGTTTTCTGGACCTTCGGCAAGAGCCAAAAGATCATCAACCTGCGTCG
>JAPKZR010000288.1 GCA_026393695.1 Actinomycetota bacterium | reverse complement strand
CCTGACACCTGCGCCGCCAACCCGTGAGCATGGGCGCGGTTTGGGACAGCTGCTGTCCCAAACCGCACCCATGCAACGAGGCGAGCGGATGTCAGCGGCGAGCGCGCGATGCAAGTGCCGTTGCGCTGGTCCTAGGTCTTGAGTCGCTCCACATGTGGACTTTTGGCCCAATCTCCTCAGAGCGATTGACATCTCCGCAGGTGCATGCGATGTTGCTCGTCTACAGCATGCGTGAAACAGCGCTGCACTTTGTCCAGGGGGACCCCAAATGTTGCCATCTACCTCGCGTCGTTACGCCGAGAAGAGCCTTCGTAGCCGTTTGGTTCGCGCTGGCGCTGCATCGTTCTTCGCCCTCGCCCCGGCCATCGCCTTTGTTGGCGCCAGCCAGGGAGGCGTTGCATCGGCTTCATCGTCGAAGCTCGACAACGACCACGATGGCATTGCGAACAAGGTCGACCCAGACGTAGACGGTGACGGCATTCGTAACGGCTCGGACTCAGACGTAGACGGCGATCGCATCCCGAACGTGAACGACCACGATGTCGACGGCGACGGCGACCTGAACGGTTCCAAGAACGAAAAAGACATCGACGGCGACGGCAGCCCCGACACCTCGGACAACGACATGGATGGCGACTCCTCAGCAAACGGTTCCGACCGTGACGTCGACGGCGACGGCCTCTCCAACAGCCAAGACTCAGATGTTGACGGCGACGGAGTGCGCAACGGCCGCGACTCAGACGTAGACGGCGACCACCGCTCGAACGGCCTTGATGACGACGTCGACGGCGATGGCCAGACCAACGGCCGCGACTCAGACGTAGACGGCGATGCCCTGCCAAACGGCGCATCGAACGAGAAGGACATCGACGGCGACGGCATCCGCGATGGCATCGATAGCGACGCTGACGGCGACGGATCAAGCAACGGCAACGACTCAGACGTAGACGGCGACGGATCAAGCAACGGCTCCGACAACGACGTCGACGGTGACGAACTCTCCAATGGCGCAGTCGCCGAGAAGGACATCGACGGCGATGGCATCCTCGACGCTGTAGACACCGATGCCGACGGTGACGGTCGGTCAAACTCAGTCGATGATGACATCGACGGCGATGGCAAGTCGAACTCATCTGACGACGATGTCGACGGCGATGGCAAGTCGAACTCAACTGACGACGACTCCAACGGCGACGGC
Organism: Actinomycetota bacterium; assembly: GCA_026393695.1. Classification (GTDB taxonomy): domain Bacteria; phylum Actinomycetota; class Acidimicrobiia; order Acidimicrobiales; family Ilumatobacteraceae; genus WLMZ01. Next base: position 41,960 of record JAPKZR010000288.1, on the reverse strand, counting down.
ATCGACGATCACGGCGGCGCATCCGGCAAGTCGGGCAAGAACCGGGGTTAGGCCACGCCGCTTGGCCACTGCAGCCATCGACGGTCACGCATGTAGGGTCACGACGTGACTATCGAACTTGCTGCCGATGACATCCCTGTGGCCCATACTCCCGCAGGCGGATACGGCCCCAACTTTCCACCGCTGATCCTCGCTGGATGCAACGAACCATTGGTGGCTGGAGCTCCCGATCTGCGTGGCATCTGGAAGGTCGTGCGTGCTCTGCGCGGCGACCAACCCGTACCCGAAGGCGACCGCCTGCTGAGCTACAGCGAGCGCATTGAGCAGTGCGGCAACCGCATTGTCGATTGCGGCGGCGGCACCATCGCCGACGCCCGCGCCGACGGCACCGAGGCCAACGCTGTGCACGATGTTTCGGTCTTCGACTACACCACACCGATCCATGTGGTTGCGTCGTACGAAGACGGCGTGTTCGTGTTGCGGCCCGTTGGTATGCCAGGCATCGAAGTGACGCGACGTCTTGATGCCGATGGCCACATGATCTGGACCCGCCCCGACATGGGCGGAGTCGTCATCACGCTCGAGCGGATCAGCGACCCGATCTAAGCGTCGCCACTTCTACTCTCCGGTGAGCTCTTTTTTGAGCTCACGCTTGAGGAACTTGCCGCTGGCATTGCGCGGAATCGGCTCTTCGCGGAACCAGATTCTGGTGGGGATCTTGTGCTTGGCCACGCTGGCGCCAAGGAACTCACGCAGTTCGTCGGCCGAAAGTGCGTGACCTGGGCGCAGCACGATGACCGCTGCAACTTCTTCGCCCAAGCGCTCTTCGGGGATGCCGAACACGCACGCTTCAGCAATGGCGTCGTGGTGATAGATGGCCGTCTCGACCTCGCTGCAGTACACGTTCTCGCCACCGCGGATAACCATGTCTTTGGCGCGGTCGACAATGTAGATGAAGCCGTCGTCGTCGATGCGGGCGATGTCGCCCGTGTTCAACCAACCATCGACAATGCTGTCGGCGGTGGCTTCGGGCCGATTGAGGTAGCCCTTGATGGTGACACAACCGCGCACGCACAGCACGCCAACGGTGCTCGGGCCAGCAGGCAAATCGTTGCCGTCTTCGTCAACCAACTTGGTCTCGAGCGTTGGCACCGCTGGCCCGCACGACTCGGGCTTGGCCACGAACCAGCGCGCCGAGTTGGCGGTGATGATTCCGTGAGTCTCAGTCATGCCGTATCCGGTGGATGGCTGACCGTGCTTGAGCGCTCCGGCGATCTTGTGCACGAGGTCGGGCTGCAATGCGGCGCCGCCACCACCCAGACCGGCCAACGACGATGTGTCACGCGTTGCCCAATCGGGGTGCATCAGCATCTCGCGACTCATCGTGGGAACACCCGAGAAGTTGGTGACCTTCTCACGCTCGATGAGTTCGAGAGCGCGGCCTGGATCCCACTTGTACATGAGCACAACCTTGGCGCCCGACAGCGTCGCTGGGTGCACGATGCAGTTGCAAGCGGTCACGTGGAACAGCGGTGTTGGAGCCATCATCGATGGCGGCAATGCCGGTGGACCGGGTGGCGGAGCGGGCACGTCGCCAGCGGCAATGGCCTTTTGCTCGGACATCGCGACGGCAGTGCTCATCGCTGCGATGTTCAAAATGTTTGCGACCGAGCCACGGTTCGTGAGTTGCGCGCCCTTGGGGAAACCGGTGGTGCCCGAGGTGTAGAAGATGGTGGCGTCGTCGTCGGAATCGATGTCGACATCGGGAAGGGAGCCCGGATCGGCCGCGGCCATCACATCGACCCAACGTGAGCCACTCGTGGGGATGGCCCGATCGGTGCGCACCGCAACGATGTGCATATCGCGCTGGCTTGGCATGTGCAGCAAGCGCTCGAGGCGCTCGTCGTCGACAATCAACGCACGCGGCTCGCTGTCGTTGAGCGCGTATTCCATCTCTGGTGGAGTCCACCATGCGTTCATGCCCACAACCGCAGCGCCAATGGACACAGTGGCCCAGTAGCCCACGATCCACTCGGGATAGTTGCGCATCGCGATGGCAACGCGCGTGCCGGGCTCTACGCCGTTGGCCAGCAAGTGCGCGGCCAGCTTGCGCACCTGACTCTGGATCTCCCCGTAGGTGTAGCGCTCGTCTTCGTAGACCAGGTAGTCCTTCTCGGCATAACCAGCAGTGGCTTCCCACAGCGCGCGCATCGTTGGCGGGGCAGAGACAAACGCCTTCGACGGGACCCCGCGGATATCAATGGTGGTGGTAGCAAACGGAGAGCCGGCAGCATCGAGTTCGGCGCGGGCGGTGAGGTAATGGTGGATCACCCCGCCATTCTTGCCGATAGCAGGCCGCCAACTTCCAGCCAGAGGTCGAATCGCAACGTTGTGAACGCAGCGGGCTGTGCGGCCGGGAGCGACTCAAGTCCGTAGGGATCGAGCCAGCACGATTGCTTCGGTGGTCAATAACGGTCGGTCGTAGACCAACACCCGCAACAGTTCGCCGCCGAAATCGGGCGCCACCAACAGTTCGGATCCACTGATTTCACCGAGCTCACGCGAATGAAACGCCCAACCCTGGGGCTGCGCTCCCCCATCATCGAGCCGTTCGTCAAGCACCACGCTGACCACCTTGGGACCGCCGTCAACAATGAAGCTCACCGTGTGGTCGTCGCCATCCCAAATTCGCGAGGCGACTGCCACGCAAGTGGCGTGACGCATCTGCGCGCCGAAGCCATCAGTGATGAACAACTCGATCTCGCCGTCATCAGTAACCGACACCTCATACCCCTTGGTCGTCCGCTTGCTCGTGGGCTCCTCGCCCAACGCAGCGGTCACGTTCGAGAACGCCGACAGCAGCACCCGGTGGTCGAGCGCCGAGCGAAGCTGGCCGCTCAAGCGAACGGTGATCGTGAATCCACCGCCGCTGCGCAGATCGGGCAACACCGCGCCGCGCGGTGCAGCGTTACCCGCGTTGCCCGCATTGTGAGCTGACCAGTCGACGACCTTGCCTTCGCTGGGAACAAGCGACAAAGTGTGTTGAGCGCGCAGGTACTGCAGTAGCCGCGGTTCAACCTCGTGATAGCGCACGGCCAATTTGTTCGACTCGACATAGGCCAGCGTTCCGTCGGGCAACTCAACCCAGTCGGGATAGCCGGGGCCGTCGACGATGGCCCAATCAGCGTTCCAATCGGGCCGCTCCTCGAAGCCTTGGCCGTCCCAATACAGGGCAATCTCGGGCTGGCTCCACGTGATGACTCCATCGTCGCCACTGCGCCCCACGGTGATCCAATAGACGCGACGGCCGGTGTATCCGAGTCGGTCAGTGCGGCCGTTGTTGTAGAAGAGCATCACGAACTCAGCGACTCCGGAATCGGAGTCCGGTGCGGCGCGCAACCGATACGGCGTGATCGAGCCTCGCGGATTCTTGATGAGGTGGTGTCCGCCTTCGCCCAGTGGCAGCCCTTCATAGGTGAGCCAAAACGGATCACCCCACGACCGTCCCGCATCGTTCGAGTACGCCGCCGCAAGCTGGCCCGTCTCTGCGCGCCACAGCGAAAACAGTCGTGCGGGCAACCGATCGTTCACGGCCAACACGTGCGGCTCTTCGCCAAGGCATAGCTGGCCACCCGGCGCCTGCAAGCCAACATCGCCGATCGGTAACGTCTCCCACACCGCGTCGTTGAGGTCGCTCACGTGCAGCAGATTCGAGCTACGCAAGAAGAAGACCTCGGAGCCGGGGGTCTCTCCGGCGCCGTCACGCGTCTTTTGGAACGCCATGTAGACAGCGCCGTCGATGACCGATGGCTTGTCACACAAGAACATGCCCATCGTCTCGCCGCCCCATGGATTGTCGCGATCGATGCGCGTGCGCCGCACCGGTACGAGGTAACGCTGCGAACCCCACGTGCGGCCAGCGTCATCGGAAACCCGAAACCAGTAGCCCTCATCGAGCTGCATATCGGTGCGCCGCAGTGGGGTCAGGGAGTCGCTGGCCTCGGTGGCCTCGGCGCCCGGCGGATATTGCGAGCCGTGGTTCCATCCGTAGAACACGAAGAGGCGCTCGCTGCCATCGGCCATTCGATGCAACAACTGATACCCATCGTGCGATTGCCGGTCGGGCGAATCAATCGGCACCAGCGGTGACCATGTCTTCCCATTGTCCGCGCTTCGTGTTCCGAACAGCTGCAGTCCGGGTCCACCCTCGCGATTTTCGGAGTGATGCAGCACCACCGACAACACGGCTGCACCGAGCTCTTTGTCGTACACCGCCACAATGTTTTGGCTGTCGTAATAACCGTTGCGATCCGACACCACGCTGCCGGCCTTCACATCGCGTGGGTCCACCCGTGATGCGAACGGAGCGAACCCGGCTGGTGCGTCGGCGAAACGAGATGAGTCGCTATCCATGCGCACGATCATTACCCAGAGTCAGACCACAGGGAGTGTCTTGCCAAGCCGCGCTCCATCGGCAAGTGTTTGCACGTCATGACTGCGCCCTCGATTACCTACGACATCTACTCCGACGAGTCATTGTCGAATCCGTATCCGATCTACGAGGAGTTGCGCTGGCTCGGGTCGGCAGTGTGGATGGAGCCGCACAACGCGTTCGTGCTCCCCCGCTACACGGCATGTCGCGATGCGCTTCGCAACTGGCGGGTCTTCGGCTCGGGCAACGGCGTGATGATGAACGACCCAATGAACGCAGCGGCGAGCAACCAACTCATGTTGTGCACCGACGGCGAACGCCACAGCAAGCTTCGCGCGGTTGTGGGCGCTCCGCTGATGACCAAGGCCCTCGACAATGTGCGCCCGCTCATCGAAACCGAAGCCGCTGCGCTGGTCGATCGACTCGTTGCGCAGCGCACGTTCGATGCCGTGTCTGAGTTCGCTCAACACCTGCCGGTGACCATCGTGTCCGAGCTCGTTGGTCTGCCAGAGGCCGGACGCGAGCGCATGCTGCCGTGGGCCTCGGCCGTGTTCAACTCCATCGGGCCGCTCAACCAGCGTGGCCTCGACTCGATTGGCAACATCATCGAGATGAACGAGTTCGTCTCTACCAAGTGCACCCGCGATGCCGTGAAGCCAGGCGGTTGGGCCGAAGCATTGTGGGACGCAGTCGACCGCGGCGACATGGACCCAAGCGAACCAGCGATGCAATTGCATAACTACACCGGCCCGTCGCTCGACACCACGATCAACGCAACGTCAAACATGATTTGGCTGTTCTCGCAAAACCCCGAGCAGTGGAACCTGCTGCGTCGTGAACCAGAACTCATCCCCAACGCAATCGACGAGGTGCTGCGGCTCGAGTCACCCGTGCAGGGATTCTCACGGTGCACCACCGAAAGCGTCGATGTCGATGGCATCATGCTGCCAGCAGGCGCTCGGGTGCTGATGCTCTACGCCGCAGCCAACCGCGACGAGCGTCAGTTCGCCGACCCAACGGTGTTCGACATTCAGCGCGCCAACGCCGGCGACCACCTCGGCCTTGGCCATGGTCGACATGTGTGTCCAGGAGCGCACCTCGCTCGAATGGAGATGCGCTCGCTGCTGAACTCGTTGCTACCAAAGGTGGCACGCTTCGATCTCGTCGAGAGCTCTATGGCGCTCAACAACACCATGCGCGGTCTCGCCACCTGCACCGTCAACGTCATTCCCGCGTAAGCGTTACGCCTCTCACCTACGCTCGGGGCATGGATCAACCCGTGCGAGAACCGATGAAGGCCCGTAAGCGCGTTGTAATGATTGCTCACGACAACCGCAAGAAGGACATGCTCAACTGGGCCACGTTCAATGTGGGCACGCTCTCGCGCCACGACCTGTCGGCCACAGGATCCACCGGCAAGTTGCTGGCCGACAACCTCGGGCTGCCCATCCACCGCTACCTCAGCGGACCCCTTGGCGGAGATCAGCAAATCGGCGCAGCGATCGCAACGGGCCAGCTTGATCTTGTGATCTTCTTCTGGGATCCGCTTGAGCCCCAGCCACACGATGTCGACGTAAAGGCACTGCTGCGCATCGCCGTTGTGTACAACACCCCGATGGCGTGCAACCGCTCGACCGCCGACTTCTTGCTGTCGAGTCCGCTCATGGGTGAAACGTATTCGCCCTTCGCGCACATCGACTGACCACCATCAGCCCCCGTTTTTGTCTGCTTGGGCGCGGTTTGGGACAGCAGTTGTCCCAAATCGCGCCCATGCGAGCTTGGCGGATGCCAACTCCAGCCCAATCGACTCGTGAAGGAGACATTGTTTTGAGCGACATGCCCGTTGAGTGGTCGGTGATCGCGCAGAACCTGCCCGAACACGCGCGCAATCCCATCCACACCGACGAAGGCGCTCAGGCCGCTGGCTTCGCACGCGCTCTCGTGGCGGGGGTTACCACCTACGCGTACCTCACTCATCCGGTGGTTGCTGCGTGGGGACTCGACTGGGTTCGAAGCGGCGGCGGCGAGGTTCGATTTCGCCGTCCGGTGTTTGCGCATGACCACCTGCGTTGCGCGCCCATCGTCGACGACAACGAGTTGTCCATTCACGCGCTCACCAACGAACCTGAGCAACCACGCGCCGTGTTTCAGGTTGTACGGAGCAGCGCCGACCCAGTTGCAATGCGACCCGGCGAAGCGTTGGCCGATAAACACATTCCCCTTGCTGGCGAATGGGGCTCCGACTACGGCTCACGCGCAGGCGACGACTTCGCACTCTTTGCTCAGCACGGCATCGTGCATCCGGCCGTGTGGCCAGCGCTCGCCAATCATGTGGTGCACACCTCAGTGGCGCGCGGCAGTTGGATTCATACGCGCAGCATCGTGCGGCACCACGCGCTTGCCCGCGCCGGCGCCATCGCCGACGTAAGCGCCGTGGTGGTGCGTCGTTTCGAGTCGCACGGCGAGCGTGCCGTGCTCGATGTTCAGATCAGTGTCGAAGGTGTGCTGGTCGCCACGCTTGAGCACGAGGCAATTGTCGCTCTGCCAGAGTGAACATGCCAGAGTGAACATGGCAGAGCGATCACCACGATCAGTCGATGTGGAAGACGTGCTTCCAGCTGCCGTCGGCGTTATGCACTGACTCGACCCAACCAGTGGCGCCTGCGTACTTGCCGGAACCGCCAACAATCGAGCGGATTGTCGACGACGACACCTTCAATGTCGCGCCCTTCCCTGGGTACAGGCCCATGCCTTCAAGGAGCAACTGGTCGCCGGTTGTGTCGAAGGTGAACGCTGCGTTCATCATTCGCGCCTGCACATCTTTGGCTGTCACGTCAACGCCGGTGGTGGTCATAATCCAGTCGGTGCGCACAACAGCTCCGTCAGCGGTCTTGCCATCGAAGTGGAAGATGCGCTGATCGCCCACGGAAGATCCGGTGTCACCAAGATCGATCAGCGTTGGGGTTGGCACCTCAGGATGGGTCACGGTGACAACGGTGCCGCTGCTTGAGCAGCCAGCAAGCGTGCCAACCAGCACGACTGCGGCGATCGCCGAAACTGCTCGTTGCGGAAAGGTAGAGAAAACTGAAAACTTGGTCATTGCATAGCCCCTTGAGAAACGCTGCTGAAGTGCGCCCGACCCTAACGCACCGAGGGCACCCGACCACTCATCGCTGATCGCTGATCGCTGATCGTGAACTGGTTGCAGCCGAAAGGTTGGTGCCTCTACCATGCGCCAACCCAACAGATGCGAGATGCCATGTCAGAGCCAATCGTCCTCACGCCAGATCAACGGCCACGCGCGCTCAACATCGCGGGCTTCGATATCACCGTCCTCGCATCCGACGCACAGACCAACGGCTACGAAGTGTTTCTGCAGGCTGGCGCCGACGGCAAGGGACCCGGCCCGCATCAACACCCGTGGGACGAATCGTTCTATGTCATCAGCGGCGAGATCACATGCGCCATCAATGACATCGAAACCGTTGCGTCGGCTGGAACCTTCGTGCATATTCCCGGCGGCTCAACGCACTGGTACAAGTTCGGCGCCGGCGGAGCCGAGATTTTGTCGATGACATCGCAGGGCAACGCGTCGCGGATGTACACCGACTTCGACAGCGCATCCTCGTGGGAGAACCCCGATCGCTCGCATTTCGTAGAACTAGCTGCCAAGCACGGCCAGCAGGTGGCCGCACCCAAGCCGTAACTCTCGATCAGTCGACAGCGTCCACAAGCAGTCGTTCGAGAAACCGAAATGCTGCGGTCGACGCTTCGACTCGCCACAGGGCCACCACATCGTCGCTCGCTGCACCGGTGGCCGACACATTGAGCGCAGTGGCCATGCGCTCAATGTGATCGCGCTGCAGCAGCAACATCGGTCTGATGTCGATGCCACAGAACTCAGCGATGACGATCTTGAGCAACAGTTCACTGCGCAGGTCGCGCAGATGCGACACCGGAGCGTTCAACCATTTACGGAGTTGCGCCCGACCAGTTCGCGTGGCCGCCAGAATCGTGCGGTTGCCACCAGCGAGCCCCGGTTCTTCACCGACCTCGCTCGCGTAGCCCCGCTCAACGAGTTGCGCCAACGATCGATAGGTCAGCGCACGCGAGAGTGACCACACTCGGCCAACATCGCCATCGGGCTTGAGCCGAGCCGCAATAGCGAAACCGTGGGTGGGAGCCGCGTACAAAATGCCGAGGCATGCCCATTCACCAAGCAAGAGATCGTGCTCAGCCCTCGGGTTCATCGGCCACGAGGTCGAGCGCCAAGCTGTTCATGCAATAGCGCTGGCCGGTGGGCTGCGGACCATCGGGAAACAGATGCCCAAGGTGCGAGCCGCAACGCCGACACCGAACCTCGGTGCGCACCATGCCATGGCTGCTGTCGTCGATGAGCTCTACTGCATCGTCGGCCTTGGCGGTGTAGAAACTCGGCCAGCCGCTACCCGACTCATACTTCGTCGACGAATCGAAGAGCTCGGCAGCGCAACCGGCGCAGCGGTAGGTGCCATCGGCGTGTTCGTCTACGTACTTGCCAGTCCATGCGCGTTCGGTGCCTGCATTACGCAGCACCTGGTACTGATCGGGGGTCAGCGTTGCCCGCCACTCGGCGTCGGTGCGTTCGATCTCAGGCATGGTGATTCCTTGCTGTAGTTGCTGTGTGGTTCTTGGTTCGGCTCATGCCGGATACACCTCGATGTCGGTGGCTTTCACCGTTGCAAACAGGTCGTCGCCCGATCGTAGTTGCATCGCCTCGAGCGCTGCCACGGTGATCTCTGCAGTCAGTGGCAACAATCCGTCGATGCTGACGCGAGCACGCTCACCGAGTCGGTCGATCTCTGCGACGGTGCCGGCCCATACGTTGCGCGCGCTTGAGCCCTCAGGGTGATCCCGAACGAGCGAGATCGAATGCGGACGGATAATCGCCAGCGACGGCCCGGCTGGTGCATCGGCGATGACCACGCGCGCTCCGCTGCTCGTTGCAAGCACGCCTTCGGACACGTTGCCTGAAACCAGGTTCACGCCGACGAGATCGGCCACGTAACGCGAACGCGGACGTGCGGTCACTTCGGCGAGCGTGCCGATCTGCACGATGCGACCTGCATCGAGAATGGCGACACGATCGGCAAGCGCATACGCATCGACAGGATCGTGGGTGACAAGGATCGCCATCCCCTCGAACGACTCGAGGTGCCGATGGAGATCGCGGCGCACGGTGGCGCGCGTGCCCACGTCGAGCGCGGCGAGCGGTTCGTCAAGCAGGAGTACGCGCGGCGAGGTCGCCAGCGCGCGCACCAGGGCAACTCGTTGCGCTTGGCCGCCGGACAGCGCCTTGGGACGAACGGCCGCGAGTTCGGCGAGGCCCACGCGCTTGAGCCAGTCGTGGGCGGTGGCGAGCGCGCGCGCTTTCGGCGTGCCGCTTGCACGCAACCCGAACGCAACGTTCTCGACAATTGTCATGTGTTCGAACAACACGTAGTTCTGAAACACGAACCCGACCGAGCGACCTTCTGGCTCAACGAACGCCGCAACCGCAGGGTCGTCGACCGCGTTCGAGTCGATCATGATTCGCCCAGCGTCGACTGCGGCGAGACCAGCGAGGCAACGCAACAGCGTGCTCTTGCCCGCACCGTTCGGACCGAGCAGCGCCAGCACCTCGCCGGGCCGCACCTCGATGTCGACGCTCAGGTCGAGCGCTCCGCGGCGCAGTTGCACGTCGGCGCGCAGGCTCATGGTTGCACTCTCGTCGACTCATTACCGGCCCGGATGAACCAGCGATCTCGCAGCGCAACAAGCACCGCGAACGAGATTGCGATCATCACCAATGCCAACACGATTGCCTGCTCTGGGTTGGTCTCAAGAGCGAGGTACACCGCCAACGGCATCGTCTGGGTGGTGCCGGGAAAGTTGCCGGCAAAGGTGATGGTGGCGCCGAACTCACCGAGCGCACGCGCCCACGCCAGGGCTGATCCGGCGGCCAGTGCAGGCCCGATTGCGGGCAGGGTGACCCGTCGAAACGTGTACCAACGCGAGGCACCGAGTGTGCGCGCGGCGTCTTCGAATGAGGTGTCGAGTTGACGCAAGGCGGCCTCAACGGTGACCACCAAAAATGGCATGGCAACAAACGTCTGAGCGATGACCACACCTGCTGTGGTGAACGGCAGGCGCAGGTCGAACCAGCGATCGAGATACTGCCCAACAATGCCGCGTCGGCCAAGAGCGAAAAACAGGGCAACACCGCCGACCACCGGTGGCAACACCATCGACATCATGCACAGTGCGCGTACTGCGCTGCGGCCAACGAACTGAACCCGCGCCAGCAGCCACGCAAGCGGAACACCGAAGATGATTGAGAGCAACGTGGCCCACAACGAACAGACCATCGAGAGCCGCAGCGCGGTGAGCGCACTGTCTTCGGTGAGGTATGCCCACGCATGCGACCACGGGGCCCGCCACACCAAACCAACCACGGGCAGGGCGAAGAACAGCACAGCAATGGCGGCCAACGCCACGACCCACGCTGGCACGCCAGAACGCGTCGTCGACCGTCGCCGCCTGCGAATCATGGTGCGAGAAACCCGTACTTCGCCAAAATCGTCTGACCCTGCGAGCCACTCACGAAGTCAATAAACCTCTGAGCCAGCGCAGCGTTGGCAGCTTGCTTGGTGATCGCCACAGGATAGTTGGTGACCACATTGACATCGACCGGAATCTCTACGCCCGCAGCCTTGTCGCCCGCAGCCTTGACATCGGTGACGAACACGATGCCTGCATCGGCTTCGCCGGTGGTCACCTTGGCGACCACGCCTTTTACCTTGTCCTCAAGACTCTTCGGCGTCACTGTTACGTTCGAGTTCTTCAGGATCTTCGCTGCACCGTTGCCGCACGGCACGGTCTCTGCGCACAGCACGACCAACAGTTCGGGCTTGGCCAGATCGGCCACGCCAGCGATGCCTTGCGGATTGCCTTTCTCGACGATGATCTCAAAGGTGTTCTTCGCAATCGCCACTGGGTCACCGGCAACTTCGCCTGCATCGGTGAGCTTCTTCATATTCGAATCGTCGGCCGAAACAAACACATCAGCGGGTGCCCCCTGACTGATCTGGGTCACCAGATCGCCTGAGCCGGCAAAGTTGAACGTGACTTTCGCATCGGGATTGATCACGTTGAATGCAGCTGCCACCTCAGTAAACGCTTCGGTCAGCGACGACGCCGCAAACACCACGATGCCACCCGAGCCCTTGGCTCCACCATCTGACGCGCCGCCGCACGAGGCAACAAGCGGTCCAAAAATCGCTACGAGCAAAACGAGGAGACGTCGTTTTGTTCGCACGTGATGACAATAGTCAACCGGTAACTAAAGGAGCGAATTGTCAGTCGGTGTTGAGCTGCGACCGCCAAGACGCTGATCAGCCCACATCGCCGACATATCGACCAGGGTCACTTTGAGATCTCGAAAGCCGAATCCCATCGTGTTCAGAAAACCCTCTGTCTCAGCGAGACCGTGCACATGGGCCGCTGTCTCTGGGTCGTCGCCGCCAACGCGAACCTCGTAGCGAAAGTTGAAGAAGTCGATGCGCTTGTCATAGGTAAACGTGCCTTCGGCGGTGTAGCCCGACTTCATGATGTCGTGCTCGTCGACACTGCCCATGAGATAGCTGCGCGCCTTTGCGGTGAGGTCGAGAAACCGACCCCTCACGGTGACCCGAAATACTCGTTCAGCCGAGACGTCATGCATGCCCGCAGCGTAATCTGATCGGGCGATGACTGACCGAGACCCCACGCCCGAGGCCCCATTGGATGCGGGTGATTTCGCGTCATGGTTGGTCGAAATTCGTGGCGCGATTCGCGGCGACAACCCCTCAGAAGTTCCGTGCGGCTCGTGCACAGCGTGTTGCACCGCATCGCAGTTCATCCACATTGGGCCCGATGAAACCGATGCGTTGACGCATATCCCCTCGGCGCTGCTGTTTCCCGCTCCGCGTCTGCCACGCGGACACGTGCTCATGGGTTACAACGAACGCGGCCAATGCCCAATGTTGATCGACAATCGCTGCTCGATCTACGACCATCGCCCGCGCACCTGCCGCACCTACGACTGCCGCGTGTTTGCGGCCACCGGCCTTGAGCCCGACGACGATGAAAAGATCCTGATTACACAACAAGCACGACGTTGGCGCTTCACGTTCGCCACACAAGCCGACCACGATGCCTACGACGCACTGTGCACCACGGCCAACCACGTACGCCTGAATCCAAGCGAGCTGCCTCAGGGCATCAGCCCATCGAACACCACCCAGATCGCGATTCACGCGATTGAGATCACCGACACGCACTGATCTCGGCCGGGTACATCTAGTCGGCCGCGATCAGCCCGGGCACCTCATGGCGATACACGCCAACATCGAGATAGCGCCGCAACTTGGTCACGGTGTTCGCGAGATACCGCGGCAGCAGATCTCGAAACTCGGCGTTGGTACTGGCAGTCACATCGTTGAGTAGCACCAAGTTGCGCGCTGCCAGCATCGCTTCGTACTGATCGGCGGTGAACGGCGGCAACTCGCGAACCTGTTGATAGCCCTCGAGTAACGCCGCCTCGAGTTCGTCTTCGTCGCGCAGGTAATACGCCGCAATCGCCAGGTCTAGGGCCGGCACACCAAACCCGCAGTCGTCGAAGTCGAACACTGCGAGGCGACCCCGGTTCCATTTGAGGTTGGCCGGATGCAGATCGGCGTGAAGAACATGACGCCGCGAATTGTGCACGAGTGACTCGAATTGCGACTGCGTATGAGCAAGCGCTGCATCGATGACGCCGCGCTCACCAGGCCCAATCAGCGGATGCTCGCTACTGAGATTGTTCACCGTGCTCATCAGCACCGAATCGACATCAGGTAACTCTGCGTAACTGGGCAGCACCCACTGCTCGCCGTGGGCGTGCAACGCGGCGGCAGCACGACCAACCGCAATCATCCGCGGCACCGTGGTGGAGTCCTCAAGATCGGGACCCGGCAGCCAACTGAACAACACCGCAGGCAACTCGCGGCCGAGGTCGGCTGCGAACACACGTGTACAGAGATCGCCGGTCACGGTGGCTTGCGGAACTGGCAGCATCAGGTCGGTGTCACGCGCCAACGCAGTGAGCCACGAAATTTCCCCAGCCACATTGGCAAACGAACGGTTACCGCTGACATTGAGCCGAAGCGCATAGCGACGACCGTCGGTGGTATCGACTCGAAACGTTGTGTTGTAGCCGTGGTAGATCAGGCGAAGGCGCGCAACGTCGATGGGGTAACTACGAAGTGCGTGAAGAGCAACGGCGCGAAGCCGTCGGACCTGAGATTGTGCCGAGAGTTCGTGAAAATGCCGAACCATCGGAACTCCGTCTAGAAACGACGGTCGTTGGTCTTCTTCTTTGGTGGAGCCTTGAACGGGGCCTCAATGAGCGCCTCGAACGCGGCATCGTCGGGCTGCTTGGGCTCGTTGAGCTTCTGCAAGTAGACCTTGAGCGCGGCACGGGCTGGAGCGACCTGATCGCCCTTGGTGCCCACCGAGCGAGCAAGCGCATCTTTGGCCTTGACCACGCGGTCTTTGCGTGTGGCTTTCTCCTCTTCGGAGATCGCACGCTTGGGCTTGTCGCCAGCGGTTGCGTTGCGACGAGCTTCCATTTCCTGCAGCGGTGTGAGCTTCGGGGCGATAGCCATAGCACTAATCCTTCAGATCGGGTCGTAGCAAAGATACCTGCTCAGTGCGCCAATCCCCCATCGGCAATATGCCGCACACCATTTTGGCTAGGTACTAGCACGGTCGCCGTCCAAATCGCTGGGGCATCGACCAATTGACCATCGGTCGTACGACCTCATCTCAGCGGATGCCATCCGGAAAGCCTTACAGATCAAGGGGTTGCGCGAAACGGTCCGCACCGACAGGCCGATTAGGGGCACGCGCCGCGTACCCCCGGGATCAAAAAGACCTACGACGATTGGCCTCTTGTCTGTACCCCCGGCGCCAATGCCTAATGGCCATTGCACGCGAAGTCCCGACCAAAGCCCCCGGACTTCGCTTGCCGATTGCTACCAGGCACCCGAAATCGAAATGAGCAGACCAATGAACACTCTGAAGCCGCGCCGAACACTGCGCAAAGCCATCGTGACTCTCGCAGTCCTCGCGACGGGCCTCCCTCTTGCGGCCGCCCCAGCTCACGCCGTCGCTCTCGCAGGAAGCATCAGCGGCGAGATCGAACGCATCACCCTCAACGCTCCAGGCGACGTATACGCCGGCGGCCAAATGGTGGTCGGTGGTCAGAACGTGATCATTCCTCGAAACCTGCTCTTGGATCTTCCAGCGAACCGCCTTACCTTGCAGCAACTGTTCGCACAAGCCCCAGCCGAGTGCATCACCAATCACGAAACGGGTCTCGCCAAGACCGATCGTTGTAACCACACCGGAGTGGGCGGCACCGCATCACTTTCGGCCAACCGAGTCTCGACTGGCGACATCATCGTGGGCGACGCCTTGATCGAAAAGGGTGCCGAACTGGTCCAAGGCAACGTCACCTACATCGATTACAACGGCGGTTGGTTCATCATCAACGGCCGTCAAGGCGACCCAACGACCGGCACC
Source organism: Actinomycetota bacterium (assembly GCA_026393695.1). Taxonomy (GTDB): domain Bacteria; phylum Actinomycetota; class Acidimicrobiia; order Acidimicrobiales; family Ilumatobacteraceae; genus WLMZ01. Next base: position 26,905 of record JAPKZR010000288.1, on the reverse strand, counting down.
ATAGTTCGTCTCAACGACCCAACCTCGCGGCACACGCTGCAGAGCGGTCCCGGCTGTGCCGCAGGATCTTCAAACTGCAGCGCCGACCCTCGCTTCGGTCTCGACACCGACAACTACACCAACGCCTTCACTTCTGGTTACCCGCTGTGCATCCCCAGCACCGTGACCACGGGCCGCGCCACTACACCGGTCATCACCGGTCTGCTCACCAACGCTGGCGCCAACGCAACAACCGGCGCAGGCGACCAGTTCTGCCCAACCACCAACCGGGTGAGCCCATCGGGACTCCCCTTGCGCATTGCTGCCGACTCACGTCGTATGGCGCCCATCATGCTGGGCGACTCAATCACTGTCGGCGGAAACTACGAGACCATCGGCGGCGTCCACTTCCTCTCAGCATTCCGGTCGAGCATCTCGTATGGTCTGCAGACTTCTGCCAGCGCCGGCCAGCCCGACTACATGTTCATCAACGAGGCAGGAATCGACGTTGCGGGTTTCCAGAACCAGCGAGTTCGCGGCTTGTTTATCGGCTTCGCCACGCTGCCCACACCCGACGTGCTCGGCTGGAGCGTGCACTACGATCCCGTGCAAAACAAGGCCCACGAAATGCCGCTGGCATCAACCCAAGGGTGCGAGACCGCAGGTGGCATCGGCACGTGTGTTGGCTTCGGAGCCGGCCTGTTCAAGATCCGCTATGACTCAGACTTCGTCAAGCAGCCAACTGCAGCCAAGCTCTCGCCGTGCCTCCAGCTCAGGGCCGACCCACTCTTTGCAAACGCCTGCCCAGACCCAGCCAACATGGCCGCCCAAGAGTTCGCCATCTTGAGCCCAGTCCCGCACGAAATCCACTTCCGTACCCGCAAGAAGGTGACCGACACGACCAACTCGTTGAAGTCGATCGACATCAAGGGCACTGAGTCCACCAACGGCCAGTACCTGTTTCCATTCGGCGCAAACCTTGGTGGAATCTCGTTCCCCGAAGGCCTTGAGTTCAATCTCGACTTAGCCAACGCACCGTTCTCGTTCGAAGGAATCCCGTGGAACCTTGACCGCCGCCTCAGCCCTGGCGGCTGTCAGGCAACGGGCGGGGTGTGCGAATCAACACCGCAGCCGCTCATTCCGTTCCCATACTCAGAGCTCGATCCTCGCACCCAGGCTGCTGGCGCAATCGCCCCCGGTGGCGCCGTGCCAAGCAACCGCTACAACGACCCTATGTTCACCAGCGCTCAGCTCTCGAACGCCCAAGACCGCATCCTGAGCTACATCCCCAACGACACGGCCACGGCGTTCGCAGGCGATGCCTCAGTGCTCGCCTTGCCAACCGCAGCAGCGGTATCGCAAGGCATCACCCCCACCCCATCACTCACCGAGCCAAGCCCGACGTTGCTGGGATTTGATCCCTCATCGGGACAGGTGGGTGCGATGGTGCATGTCGGCGGCCTCGGCCTCGACACCGCTACTGCAGTAACGGTCAACGGCACAGCAGCGATGTTCAGCGTGATTAGCGCCACCCGCCTCGACGTGTTGGTGCCAGTTGGCGCAACCGTTGGCGCAGGCTCAATCGTGGTCACCTTGCCCAGCGGCAACCTCACGTCGGTTGCGCAGTTCACGGTTATCACCAACCCGTTGGCCCCGACCATCACCGGCTTCACCCCAGCAACGGGCGACATCGGAAGCGTCGTCACCATCAACGGCACCAACTTCTCCGGTGCGACTGCGGTCTCGTTCGGCGGACTTTCCGCTGCCGTCAGCGTCAACCCAGCCGGTACGCAGATCACCACCAACATTCCGCTCGCGGCCACCGCCGGTCCGGTCAACGTCAGCGTGATCACGCCAAATGGAACTGTTGTTGCCGCCACGCAGCTCACCGTTACCGTGCCGCCTCCACCACCTCCGGCCCCTGCGGCAATCACGTCAATCAACCCAACGAGTTCGTCGGTCGGCACCGTGGTCACCATCACCGGCACCGGATTCCTGGGTGCCACCCAGGTGAGCTTCAATGGAACAACGACACCAGCCACTGTGGTGAACAGCACCACGATCACGGCAACCGTGCCCGTTGGCGCAACGACCGGCACCGTGACCATCATTTCGCCAAACGGCACCGGAGCTGGCAAGGCCTTTACGGTGGCGGCAGCAGCGACGCCCACCGCCGTGGTCACCACGCCAGTGAGCGCCGCTCAATCGAGCTTGGTCACCCTCAACGCTTCGGCCTCAACCAACGCTGCGAGCTTCGCTTGGACGCAGCTCACCGGCCCAACGGTTGTACTCACCGGCGCAACGACCGCTCGGCCTTCGTTCACCATGCCAGCGCTGTTCCAGACGCTTACCTTCAGAGTTACGGTCACCAATCAGGCACGAACTTCGACAGCCACCGTCACAGTCACTGCTCTGCCGGGCTCCGTCACGATTACCGTAGCAACGCCTCAGTACCGCATCAGCAAAGCCGAATGGCGTGCCGCCGGCACGGCAAGCTTCCCCGGTGCCAACATCGTGACCATTCGCACCGGCAACGTGGTGGGCTCGGGAACCTTGGTTGGCACGGTGGCAGTCGATGCAACTGGTGCGTGGATCTTGCAGGTCATCAATCCATCAATCCCGGTGAACACTGCGATTAACGTGGTGGCTTCCCGTGGCGGCAGCGCTACAGCCACCGTCACAGTCAGGAACTGAGCCGCCATGCCGGACGCAGCAACACAGCCATCGACCCCCATTCAATCGGCGGCACCTTCGGGCAAGTTCAGCACACAGAGCACGAAGGCGAGGGCGGCGATTGGCGTCGCTCTCGCCGTGCTGGTGGCTGGCGGCGTGATCTTCTACGTTGCTACGTCTGGCACCACTCGGCGCCATCTCCAGGGAACACTCACCATCACCGTGGCGTCTGCCGCTGGCAATCCGTGCGCAACGGCCGAGAATTTCCCCGAATTCCGCGACGGCGGGGCCATCACCGTGCTCGATAAGGGCGGCAGCAAAGTGGCCTCTGGGCGCCTTGGCACCGGCCGCGCCGAGGGCACTTCGTGCGTTCATTCGCTCGAGATCAGCGACCCACCTGTGCTCGGCGAATACCAAGTTGTTATCGGCTCACGCGACCCATTCGTGGTCACCGCCGAATCGCTCGCAGCCGCCGGCAACAAGCTCGACCTCCGCTTCGGGGCATAAACAGCTCACAAGCTGGTCTTTTGTGTACACCATTTTGCCGGGACACGGCGGGCAATTCGGCCGAGTCGTAGGGCCAACGCGTATACGGCCTACGACTCGTGCTCGATGCATGCACGCTCGTCATCTTGCTCAGCACTGAGGAGACATCCGACTCGTTGAGCAATTGCTGAGATCGTTGCCTGTATTGCTCCGCACGAGCACGGCACGTCTCGCCGAGCGCGGTGACGACTTCGATCGTGTCGGCGCTAGCCCCTCGAAGCCGAAGGCATCACCACCCGTTCGCAGCGTTGCTGCCGACCTGGTACGCGGCCAAAGGGACTACTTCGTACGACGTATTGCCGTATGTCCTGTCCGGGTTCTAAATGGTGGGACGTCATCCGGGGGTTCTTGTTTTCGAGAGCATCCCGTGTGGCCCGATGCCCACCAGGCCCAGCAGATCGAATCGAGCAAGCAATCATGAATACGTCGAGCAACACCTCAATGTTTCGCAAAACTCTCGCTGCACTGGCGGTGCTTGCTGTGGGTCTTCCGTTCACCAACGCTGCGCCAGCTCATGCCGTGGCGACGTCAGGTCGAATTGTGGGCGAGATCGAACGCATCACGCTCAACGCCGATGGTGTCGCTGGCGACATCTACGCCGGCGGGCAGATGGTGGTAGGTGGTCAGAACGTGATCATCCCGCGCAACTTGCTGATTGATCTTCCAGCGAACCGGCTCACGTTGCAGCAGTTGTTCGCGCAAGCACCGGCAGCGTGCCTCAAGACCGGCGAAACCGGACTCGCCAAGGCCGACCGATGCAACCTCACCGGCACGGGCTCGATCGCCACGCTCGCCGCGAACCGCGTGTCGACAGGTGACGTCATCGTCGGCGACGCGCTCATCGAAAAAGGCCTCGAAGATGTCGACGGCACCGTGACCTATGTGAACTACCACGAGGGCTGGTTCATGATGAATGGCCGGCCAGGCGACTCAACGACTGGCACCATGGTTCGTCTGAACGACCCCACCGCACGCCACACCGTGCAAAGCGGCAAGGGCTGTGCCATCAGCTCAAGGAACTGCAGCGCTGACCCTCGTTTTGCGCTCGACATCGACAACTACACCAACATCTTCTCCACCGGCTACCCGCTGTGCATCCCCAGCACAACAGTTCGCCAAGCCAGCGCCACGCTGCCAGAATTTGCGCTGCCAACGCCGAGCGATGCAACGGGGGCAGGCGACACGTTCTGCCCGACCACGAACCGCCTTGACTCGGCTGGTGCGCCACTTCGAGTGGCCGCCGACTCGCGCCGCATGGCGCCGCTGCTGCTCGGCGATTCGATCCTTGTCGACGGCAACTACGAATCCGTTGGCGGCGTTCGCTTCCTTTCGGCGCACAGCTCGCAGATCTCGTACGGATTGCAGACCAGCGCGGTTGCCGATCAGCCCGACTACATGCACCTGACCGAAGCCTTCATCGACATGCCTGGCTTCCAGCTGCAGCGCGCTCGCTCGCTGTTCATCGGCGCCACCACTGAGGCCGTTGCCGACGTGCTCGGCTGGAGCGTGCACTATGACCCGGCCGCAAACAAGAGCCACGAGCTTCCACTCGCTTCGTCGAAGGGCTGCGAGGCCGCTGGCCGAGCGCTGAGCTGTGCTGGTGTTGTCGCTGGCACGTTCGTGATTCGTTACGACAGCGACTTCGCCAAGCGTGCTACTGCGAACTTGTCGCCATGCGCCCAACTCAATCACGAAGTTCTGTTTGCACCCGTGTGCCCTACCACCTATTCGCAAGCCGACGAGTTCGCTGTCTTGAGCCCGATCCCTCACGAGATCCATTTCAAGACCCGCAAGAAGGCCACCGAGTCTTCTCTCGCACCGTTGCTCTCGATCGACATCAATGGCGCTCAGTCAACAAACGGCCAGTATCTGAACCCACTCGGAATCAGCCTCGGCGGCATGGCCTTACCAGACGCCCTCGAACTCAACTTGGACACCTTCAACATGCCGTACTCCTTTGAGGGAGTCCCGTGGAATCTTGACCGTCGTCTCAGCCCAGGCGGCTGCACAGCAACAGGCTGCGAAGCAACGCCACAGCCACTGTCTCCATTTCCATACTCAGACAGCGACCCACGCATGTTGGCGGCGATTGCTGCAGCTGCGGCCGCTGCCACCGGCGGAGTTCCCACGGGCCCGATCGGCACATCGGTCTACAGCAACGCACCGTTATCTTCTGCCGCAGATCGAATCCTGAGCTTCATTCCGAATGGCGATGCCACAACGTTTGCTGGCGATTCATCGCTGCTCGATCTGCCGACTGCCTCGGCGGTTTCGCAGGGCATCACACCAACACCTGCGCTCGACCAGACCGCCCCTGCATTGCTGGGTTTTGACCCAATCGGCGGCCTCGCTGGCAGCTCCGTTCATGTCGGCGGCCTTGGTCTCGATAAGGCCACCACGGTGACCATTGGCGGCGTCGACGCAATGTTCCAGGTGATCAGCGCAACTCGCCTCGAGGTGCAGGTGCCAAAGCTTGCCCCTGAGGGCGGCCGCGACATCGTGATCACCATCGCTCACTCCACGTCGATCAACTCGGTCGCTTCAGACGTAGTCGTGAGTTCGGGAACACCATTCAACGTGCTCCACAACCCGCTGACCCCAACCGTCTCCAGCCTCGACGTATCGTCGGGCGAGGTCGGACAAGCCGTCACGATCACTGGTACGCACCTCACCGCAGCCACCGATGTGCTCTTCGGAAGCATTTCGGCCAGCGCTTCATTCGTGGTTGTTGACGACTCGACCATCACCGTAAACGTTCCCGTCGGATCACTTGAGGGCACTGTCGATGTCAAGGTGCTCACACCAAATGGAGACGTCGCGGCGCCGAGCCAATTCACGGTCACCGTGCCAGCACCTACCACCACAATTGCTGACGCAGTGGCGATTCCGTTGGCCGACGTCACGTCCATCCTCCCCGAGTCCGGCGAGGTTGGGACTCTCGTCACGATCACCGGTACCGGATTCCTTGGCGCTACCCAGGTGAGCTTCAACGGCGCCATCGTGGCAGCCACCGTGGTGGACGACACGACGATCACAGCCACAGTTCCGGTACACGCCACGTCCGGCTACGTGACCATCTTGTCGCCCAACGGCACCGGCACCGGCGCTGGTTTCGTCGTGGTGATCCCTGCTCCTGTAGCGAAGGCTGTTTCCCCGATTGCGGCCAACCAGTCGAGCGTGGTCACGCTTGATGCATCGGCTTCAAGCAACGCCACCACATTCGCATGGACCCAACTCACCGGCACTCCAGTGGTGCTCACCGGAGCCGACACCGCACGACCCACATTCACCATGCCAGCACAGTTCAAGGACCTGTCGTTCCGAGTCACCGTTTCGAACCGTGGCACCGTGACCTCGACAGCCGATGTAACCGTGACCGCCAGTGCTGGATCCGTCACAATCACCGCTGGCACCGAATTCCGCACGACGAAGAATCAGTGGACCGCCGCTGGCACCGCAAGCTTTCCATTAGCCAACACCATCACGGTTCGCACCGGAAACGTACCTGGCGCCGGAACGCTCATCGGCACCGCAGTCGTTGACGCCCTTGGCGCTTGGACATTCACTGCCAAGGGTTCAACCGTTCCACAGAATGCGAACATCAACGTGGTTGCGTCACGCGGCGGCAGTACAGCGTCGAGCGTGCTCATCAGGAGGTAAGTACGAGCGTTCGTTGGTGGCGTGGCGCCAGGTGCCACGCCATCAACGAGCTCAGAGATCTGGCGACGTGCGAGTTGCGCCCTAGCGGCGGCGCATCACGAGCATGAAGTGATCGCCCATGCCGCGAAAGAGCGGCCACCGCGCTGTTACAAAGTCGAGCGAAACCAATCGAGCGAACACTTTGGGAAACTTCTCGCCCACCTTGTCGAGATAGGGCGGCGGCACAAACAGTGACAGCGATTCGTAGTACTCGACCTGCCACTGATCGGCGTCGCCGATCCACTCACGAGCGAACTCGCGAGGCGTGAAGTAACGAGTCCAGATGGTGTGTCCATTCATGCCGACGGGCGTCGACTCACGCTCGAAACGCACCTTGGCTCGGGTGAACCGGCGCTTGCGAACGTAGTGGGCCACTTCCCACGGGCAGTATCGACCGATCACGGTGAACACTGCGTAGCCACCCGGACGGGTGATGGCAGCAAGCGATGCTGCGGTGTGCCCGAGGTCGGGGACACAGTTGAGCGGGCCAAAGTTTGAGTACGAAAGATCGATCGTGTCAGGGCCGAGCTTAAACTCGGACGCAAGGCGATCGAACTCTTGAGCGCCAACACGTAGCGCCGTGATTTGACCTGGCTCGCAGTTGGCGCGAGCGCCCGCGCGCTCGACCATCTCGGGTGACCAATCGGTAGCGAACACATGGTGGCCGAGCTGCGCGAAATGTTGCGCATCGATGCCGGTGCCGCAACCAATATCGATGAGCGTCGACTGGCCCTTGAGTAGCCCTTCGATCCGCTGCCACACGATGTCGCGCATGCGTTGGATGAGCGGGTTATTGCCCTGCGGGCCGTCGTAGGTTGGCGCCACACTGTCGAACGCGGCAGCCGTTTCTGCCAACTGATCGGAGATTGAAAGGGTCATGCGTGGTTGCCGTTCAGCGTGACTTCGACCGCGGCAGGGGTGATTGAAACCGCCTCGGCCGCTACTGGAATACGCAAGCGAGTTGGGTTCGGATTGCGTTCGCCGGGCTCACGCTCGCGCAGCGCAGCCCACGCGGTAGAGACTCGCTCGCGGTGCTCATCGAGACCAAGTTCGCTGAGTTGCGGGTGCGGCGCTCGACTGAGCCCAGCCTCGCGGCGGCGAAGGTCGAGGTCGTCGTGCAGGCAGTGATGCAGGGCGCGATAAAAGCCGGTGGAGTACGTGCCAGCGAAGATCATTGCGAGGTCGCCGGAGTCTTGCCAGTTGGCGTGATCGGTGAGATCAGATTTGACCATCTCGTAAAACTTTGTGCCGGGCAACGGGTAGCTCACGCTGACCCCGATGTCATCGGGCAAGAGTTCGGCAACGAGATCGATGGTGGTGCAGATGTCTTCCCATGTCTCGCCCGGGTAGCCGAACTGAATGAAGAAGCACGCACGAACGCCGTGTTCGCCAAGACGGCGGCGGGCGCCGCGAATCTCATCGACGGTGATTTCTTTGTCCATCGCATCGAGCACGCGCTGGCTACCGCTTTCGGCGCCGAGCCACACCTCTTTGCACTTCGAGCGAGCCAACGCATCGACGGCAACGTCGTTCATCAAGTCGCAGCGCGACTGAATGGTGAACGGCACTGCCCCACCCGTGGATTCGATGTGATCGGCGAACTCGGCAAGCCAGTCGCTGCGCAGGCCAAAAATGTCGTCGGCGAACCACACGTGATCGGGCGCATGTTGAAACTTGAGTTGCGTCATCTCGTCGGCAACCGCCACGGGACTGCGCATCGAGTAGCGCTGGCCCCAGATGGGCTTGGCGCACCAGTTACACGAATACGGGCAACCTCGCGTCGACACCATGTTGAGTGAGAACTCGCCATGATGCGAAAGCCATGCGTCGCGGTAGGCACCGATGTCGATGAGGTCTCGCGCTGGCAAGCCGAACACATCGGGGTGGCGCTCGATCGAGCGGTGGCCAGTGCTAGCGATTTCGCCGTCGACCAAGACGGCCGAACCGGCCACCTGTTCTACGGCCATTGATCGCCCGAGCCAACGATCGACAATCTCGGCCACGGCGTGCTCGCCTTCGCCGAGAAGGCACACCTCGGCGCCGGCCTCGAGGTACACCTCGGGGTGGTCGGTGACATCGGCACCCGACATCGCGACCTTGCAGCCCCGCGCCATCGCCATGCCCAACATGGTGATGGCAGCCTCGCGCATGCGGGCCAAACACATCTTCGACAAGAAGTTGAAGTTGTCTTCGAACAGCACAACCACGCGAGGCTGATGGAGCTCGAGCGCAGCCTCAAAATCGGCTTCGTCGGCGGCGAGCATGGCGTCGAACACGGCCACGTCGTAGCCCCGGTCGCGCAGCACTGATGCGGCATACAACGTGGCCAGAGGCGGGTACGGCCGCATCTTTGACTTCTGCTTCGCGTCGAGGTTGAGGTAGTAAGAATGAGCCAGCAACACATCACGCATAGCGGCCGACAATAGCCGCGAGCGGCGCTAGGCGCGTGAGTAGACGGCCAATTTGTAGGCGTGCTCAAGCTGCTGAGCGACTGCTTGCCACGTGAGCGTTTGGTTGGCGTGCTTGGCCACGAGCTCGCGGCTCATTCGCGAGGCGATACCCATGAGTTGCGCTGCCGCAGGCGCATCTCCCGGGACGAAGGTGCCGATCAACTCACCCACGATCGCGCGATGCGATGGGATTCCCGTAACCACCGGTACGCAACCTTCGGCGATCGCTTCGATCAGTGCGTAGCCGGATCCTTCGCGCCAACTCGTAGACAGAACGATGTCGGCTGCCTGATACCAACTCTGCATCTCACTAGCGCTGACCGGATCATGAACATGCACGCGCGCCCTGAGATCTCCAAGCGCAGCAATGGCGGCACGCACCTGTGGCTCAAGTGATCGATCCGTGGCGAGCAGATGCAGATGCGCATCGCGAAGTTCACTCGTAGCCGCATGTACAAATGCAGTGATGGCGGTGAGCGGGTCCTTCGATTCGATCAGTCGACCGACCCAGAGCACAGCAGGACTGCCCGCTAGCTGCACGGCCGCCAAGGAACCTGTGGGGTCGCTGGGCAACGTGCTCGCTGCCTCAAGCACCTCGTAGCACGCAGCAGTTTCACGAATCATCCCGCGATCAATGAACGGCTGCGCCTGCCCGAACGTTGCGCCGGTGAAGAGGTAGCCCTGCACAGAGCGGCGCACTAAGCGATGGGCCAACACCGTGCGCCGACGGCCGGGCGTCTCCCCGTGATGTTGCAGCACAATCGCCGCCTTGCGATGAAGCGCCCTCGCTAGCCGAAGGTTGAGCCGCGTGAATCCGAACCCATGCACGTGCACAACATCGGGGCCCCACCGCGCAACGTCACGAACCAAGGCAGTGTCGGTGTTCATGAACCGATACGTGACACCATCGCGCTGAGCAACCGCCGACGCCAGCGTGGTGCGACACGCCACCATCACGTCGAGACCGGCGTGCTCGTGCAGCGCTTTCGCTTGGTGCACCACCGACGGCCAGCCATCGAGCGTTTGCTCCGGATCGGCGCTGGTTGCCGGAGGCATCACGATTGCAACGCGCATCGTCACCGTCGTCCGACGAGGCGGCGAGCCGCCGCAGCAACGCTGCGCGAGCCATGGGGCCACACCATCTGGTCAACAACCGCAATGCGCTCGCGAACCGACTGCGTAAAGGCCTGCCGCCAGCGGAACGACGTGCGCGTGTCGGGGTCGCGCAACATGTCTGCTGGCGACGCGGTGCCGAGTAGATGACGCGCCGCTCGTGGCAGCCGAGCGATCTCGCGTGACACCACTGCGTCGGGCAACAACCCAGGCATCAGTTGCCGCACCATCCAGAGTCCGGGGGCGGTGAGTCGCGGATCGGTGAGCGCCATCAGTTGGCTCGCGCGCTGCCAATCGATGGGACGCCGTGCGCACCACCACACATCGACCACGTTTACGGATCGAACCTCGGCGCGCACCACAGTTGAGGCGAGGTGACCCAACACGTGAACCGTAAGCGCTTCATGGTCGAACGGCATCGACTCAACAGCGAATCCGCGCACTGTGTAGCCATGCAGAAACTCGATCCAACCAGGGTGCACTTCGACGCGACCATTGTGATCGGCCGACTCGCCGTCAGTGCGGCCCACATCACCGTTGCCCCACGAAAGAAACGTGTCTTCGTAGTCGGTTGACTCGATTGCCCGAAGCCCACCTGCGATGAGCGCAGCGGCGGCTTGCGACCGCTGCCCGACGGGCACGATGAGATCGATGTCGGCCATGGGCCTCGTGCCCTCAATGCCCCACACGCCCTGCAGCAGCGCTGCGCCCTTCACCGCAACCGCGGGCACTGCGTGCTGCTTCAGCGCAGCCATCACCGTGGGCAGCAACTCGCTGAACCGACGTACTCGCTCGGTCACTTGCTCACGTTGCTCGGCAACGAACGCCACGACATCGGGCGAAGCTTCGGCGAACAAGTCGAGTGAGCCTGCAAGCGCTGTCAGTCCAGTAGCGAGTCCGGTGAGTTGAACCTGATCAAGCGACCACGGTTCGAGGCGCGCAGGTTCGCCCTCGAGACGAGCGAGAACGGCCTGCAGTAACTCAAGTTGTCGGCGGCGAAGGTCACTAGTGATGGGCGAACACTAGTCACCTCACAGGGCGAGCGTCTCGGCTCTGCCAGACTGTGCCGTGCGCGTAGTGCTGGTGGTGCCGGGAGGCGTGGATCAACCCGGATCTGATCGGGTGATTCCCTTCATCCACGATTTGGTTCAGCGACTCGCTGCCGGGAATACAGTCACCATCATTGCGATTGGCCACAATCCTGAGCCGGGCGAATGGACGTTGTACGGCTGCGATGTCATCAACGTTCCCATCGGCAATCACAGCCGTAGCGATGTGTTGCGCGCCATACGCACAGCAGTACGCATTGCGGGCCGCGGTGGTCGGGCAAACCGGCCCGACGTTGTGCATGGATTGTGGGCTGGTGTTACTGGCCTCGCTGCCGCGGTGATCGGTCGTCGCTTTTGGGTGCCGTCGGTGGTCACGTTGTGCGGCGGCGAACTCGCCGCGATCCCCGAAATTGGCTATGGCGGCGGCCTGACGCGCGGCGGCAAATTGTTGGCCCGCGCGGCATTGCGCCTACCCACCGCCACGACCGCAGCCACCGAATGGATGCAAGCGCACGCCGCTGCAGCAGGCGCACGCATCGACGAACTCATCCCGCTCGGCGCAGATCGGGCGCGGTTTCGTCCGGCGGGCACACCTGCTGCGGGCGCACACATTGTTCAGGTCGCCAGCCTCAACGCTGTGAAGGATCAATACCTCGCGCTGCACGCCTTCGCACTCGTGCTCGCAGCTCGACCCGACGCCACGCTGACACTGGCCGGAGTGGACACGATGCATGGCGAACACGTGATGCTCGCCCAGTCGTTGGGCATTGCGCATGCAGTGAGGTTCGCTGGTTTCGTGCAGCCCGACGACCTGCGCGAGTTGTACCAATCAGCCGCACTTCATCTCAACACGTCATGGCACGATGCCGGTCCACTTGCAGTTGTCGAAGCTGCGTTGAGCGGGGTGTGCACAGTGGGTACCCGGGTGGGACACGTGTCAGATTTCGCGTCGTTACCCGAGCCCGCAGCAGCGGCGGTAGAGCACGATGCCGAAGCGGTTGCTGCGGGCGTGTTGCGACTCTTGAACGACCTCACCGAACGCGCCGCCATCGCCCAACGAGCGCACGCGTGGGCGTCGCTACACGACGCCGACGCAACTGCAGCAGCCTTCGAGACCCTCTACCGCAAGCTTGCGGCTAGATCGTCGAGAGCCTCGGCTGCTGCCAATGGCGAGAGTCCCCGCCGCAACACATAGGTGGGTCGGTCTAACAATCCGTCGGCCCATTGCGACGAGATGTGCTCGCGCTCGGTGGGCAGCGACGCCGCCCAGAACCGCTCGGTCGCTTCGCTCTGACTGACCGGTGCGAGCGAGAACTCGGTGTCGGGATCGAGCAACACAACGGCGTGCACCTCTTGCAATGCCACCTGCTGCAACTCGGGTGGATAGATCGCAATCTTGCAGCCCTCTTCAGAGGTGTGGGGCACTGGATCGATGTCACGAATCTCATCGAAACGAGCGGCAGCGTCTTGGGTCATCAGCATTCGCCATGGGTAGCCAGCGAAGACACCTGCAGGCTGTTGCACCGCGGCGTACAACCAATCGTCGCTGGTGATTCCCATGCCGCGACGAAGGCAGGAATAGGTGAGCGTGCTCTTGCCTGCACCCGACGGGCCACGCAACATCAAACCAATTCCGTTACGCGAGACCAGTGCGCTGTGCACCGCAACGAGTCGCTCGTGATGAACGTGCATCGAGGTGAAGGCCGACTCGACAAACAACCGAACGGCATCGTCGATGGGTAACAACGATTCGGCCAGCGAGATCTCACCGATGCCAGCGGCAAAGTTGACGACAGCGTGGGATGTGCCGCAACGCACCGTGAGTTGCTCGGCGTTGATGTCGGCGGCGACCACAGGCCACCCTGGATCACCGGCACCAGCTTCGTGCACGCTCACATTGAGATGCAGCGACCCGCCGATTGCGAGGCCTTCGGGATAGCGACCGAGGCCGCGCTGAATGGCCGCAATCACTTGTTCAGATTGGGTTTGCACCACCAGCTCGCTACCGAACGGGTGAATACGAAGGGCCGGCGAAGACATCGCCCGAACGGTACCGAACACTTTGCACTCTTATGCGGTCGAGCGAGACACCTATCATCACGAACAGCGAAGGGAAGCCATGGCCACGATCGATCTCAGTACGTACGACCCGATGAATCGCGAGATTCAACAGTGCCCGTTTCCGCACTACGCAGCGCTGCGCGAACACGGCCCGTTGTTTCGCCACGAGCCCACCGGCATGTACTTCGTGTCTCGGTTAGAGACCATGCGCGTCGTGCTGCGAGACACCGAAACCTTCTCATCGAAATCGTCGAATGCGGGCACCGCTCCCCCGCCCGAGCTCATGGCCGAGTTGGTTGCATTGTCACGTCAGGGCGTACCGCGCGTCGACACCATGCTCACCCTTGACCCACCCACACACACCCGCTACCGCAAGACCGTGGCTGGCGCTTTCAACGTGCGTCGCATTCAGGGACTTGCGCCGCGAATCCGTGAGCTCGCCGACGAACTGATCAATGCCTTCCCCACCGATGGCACCGTCGACTTCATGAATGCGTTTGCAATTCCGCTGCCCGTGCGGGTGATCTCACACATGCTCAACGTGCCTGCCGAGCGAGAGGCCGACATCAAACGATGGTCCGACGATGCAGTGGCTTCGCTGGGCACCCGGCTCACACCAGAGCGAGTTGTCGAAGCCGCTCGTGGAGTACTCGAGTCGCAGTTGTTCTTCATCGCCCAATTCGCCGACCGACGCCAGAATCCGCAAGACGACTTCACCACCGATCTCGTGAGCGCCACGTTTGAAGACGCCGACGGAACCACCCGCAATCTCACCGATGCCGAGATGTTCTCGATCGTGCAACAACTGATGGTCGCCGGCAACGAGACCACAACCAAGTTGTTTAGCGAAGGCATGAAGTTGTTGCTCGAGCATCCTCAGTGGTGGCAGCGAATCGTGAGCGAGCCCGCCTTGATCCCAGCAGTCATCGAAGAAGTGCTGCGCATGGCCAGCCCCAACCAGGGCCTGTTTCGCGTTGTCACCCGAGACACCGAACTCGAGGGCGTGCCGCTGAAGAAGGGCACTCGGCTGTGGGTGATGTTTGGGGCGGCAAATCGCGACGAGCGAACGTTCGCCGAGGCCGAAGCCTTCAACCCCGAGCGCGACAACCTGTCGCAACACATTGCATTCGGTTTCGGGGCGCACTTTTGCATTGGCGCACCGTTGTCCAGGCTTGAGGCGCGCATCGGATTCGAAGCACTCTCTGATCGGCTCGAGCATGTCGAGTTTGCGCCAGGCAACACGTTCGAATACGAGCCCAGCTATATCTTGCGAGGTCTCAAAAATCTCGAGCTCATCGTGCAGCGACCGGCCGCCGGCTGAGTCGGGTCCGGCAGCGCAGCGCCGTCCCCCACTCGCTCGCCCCCCAACTCACCCAGCCACAGCCCTCAACACCCCCAGCCCTCAACCTTGCTGCATGGGCGCGATTTGGGACAGCAGTTGTCCCAAATCGCGCCCATGCAAAAGGGATTGCGGCGGATAATGAGGGCGACGGCCGCGGAGGGTGACGGCCGAGGCGGATGGATCAGCCGGGGTTGCCGATGGTGGATACTTCGGCGACGGCCTTCAGATTCTTGGCGTCGGCATCGAGCAGTGCGCCCGACGCAACGGCGCTATCGACAGCGGCATTCCACTTGCTCACGAACGTGGCGTGATCGGGATAGGCCGCAGCAAGCTGCGCCGCAGAGAACGGAACCGTAGTGCCGAACAATCCGCAAAAGCTGGTGCCGGTCTGACCGGAGCCCGAGAGCTTGGCAAGCGGCACATCGACCTGCGGCATGCGGATGCCACCCGTTGCATTGCCGGCAGGGTCAAGCACAACGCTGGTCTTGTCGGCGTTGAGCGGGATACGCGGCATGGCCGGCGGCGTCACGCGGATCGAAACCCAAGCGTTCAACGCAGCGATTGCGCTGCGCAGCACATAGGTGTGCGGGCCGGCATTAATACCGAGATCGCACTTGATCACACCGCCGTAGATCGAACTGTTCGGCGTGAGCAGCGCAGCGAACAGTGCGGCATCGCCAGCACCTGAGCCATTGTCAGTGTCACCAATACCAAGGCTGTACACATCGGCGTGCGCCGTTCCAGGAACTTCCCATGCGCGAACAAAATCGGTGTCGGGCTGTTCGGCGCGGCCATAGCCAAGACGGTCGCCGAGCATGTCGGTCTCTGACAAGAAGTTGAGAACCGGCACGCCGAGATCGGTGCGGATGAGCGTTGGGTCTGGTGCAGCGATATCAGGCAGCGGTGTCTGCGACAGCGCAGCGCCAACAGCCCCGCGGCTGTGGATGAGGAACCCGTCGTACACATTGGCAATCGGCGCAACGGCATTCACGTAGGTGTTCAAGCGGAACGCCGACTGCGACTCTCCGAATGCGATCACGTGCTTGGGTTCGAGGCCGCCGAGCACTTGCGCTGCTTGGGTACGCACCACAGCTCCGGCTTGGCTGAACATGTCGTACGAGTAGCTATCGCCAGGGTGGCTGAGCGCTGCGTAGCGATCAGGGTCGGCAGCCTTCAACGCCAGCGCTGCGCCGAGCGCGTTGCCGCCCCCAACGATGCCCACCGACTGTGCCGACACGCCGACCCATGTCCAACCATCTCGAATGAGCTCTGTGTGAGCGAAGCTCCAGTCAGGGGCGTTGTCGAATCCGGCGGTCACGTTGAGCCACTCGACCGCAACGGTGCCGTTGAACTTCGTAGCGTCGATGGGACGACGGACAACGATGCGTGTTGTGAACGGCGCTGGCGTGCCTTCGGTAATCGTCCAGTTGCCATCGCTGCTCAACGGCGCCGCCGACGAATACGACGCAGCGTCACCCGACAAGAAGAACTCTTCTTGGGTGTAGCCAACCGACGCAAGATCGAGTCCGCCGATTCCCATGACGATGCCACCCTTGCCGCCAGTGATGGGGCCCGTGACCGTGGCTGCGCCGACAGCGTCGGGCTTGAAGGCGGGCCGCGCCACGGTTGTGGTGGGCGCGTCAGTAGCAGCCGAGGTTGATGCAACCGTGGCGGACGCCGCGGTGTCGCCACCGCTTGATCCCGACGATGAACACGACGAGACACCCAAGAGCGCTACAGCGAATACGAATGCGAATGCGGGCCGCGTGAAGTGGCTCATGGATCCCCCTGATGATCGATTGGTTCGCGACATCAACGAGGCGAACCCGCTCTGAGCCTTGCATATCCGAGTAACCAGATCGCTAGCTCGGCGCCAATTACCAGCTTGTTGACTTCTCGAGACGGTTGATCGATGGACGCAGGATAAGCGCGTAGGTGTCGGCAATTGAGGGCTCGCGATGATCCTTCTGTGCAGCCAATCGATCCGGATCGGCAACCACTGCCATGAACGCAGCCTTGCTTGGGAATGCGTTGAACCGCACCTGATCCCATTGGCGGCCATCGCCCATGATGGTTCCCTGCACGTCGTACCAACCGTTGATGCGCGCACCGTGCGGCACCGCAACGGCGCCCGCAGCGTTTTGGTACGCCACCATGTCGGTCAAGCCGCCATCGACATATTTGATGACATGCATGACCACGATAGGACCATCGTCTTCTGTGGCTGGGTGGGGCACATCTGCCCATGACGGCTGCTCGGCGGGCTTTGGCACCTCGATTGGGGTGCAGCCAATCACAATGGTTTCGGCCATGCCGGCTTCCTTGTGAACGTGCTTCTCTTTGAAGTCGGTGCGTGACTGCATGTCGATGAACGAGCGACCTGTTGGGTAGCGCACGACGGCAATGCGATCCCACATCGGGGCATCGCCGAGCAACTGCGTATCGACTTCGGCGAGGAACACCATCGACGCACCAATGGCCGCCAACGGGCCGATCGGGGCATAGAGGTCGTCCGCTTCGCGGCCGCTGATGTTGAGCTCGGTGCCGTCGGTGTAGTCGGCCTTCTCGCGGTACTTCATCAGGTTGACCATGTAGACCGGGCCGTCTTCGTCGGCCGGTGTGGTGGCCAAACGAATTGCGTACTCGGTATCGACCTGGCCGTAGCGAACGGCGGCATGGCGCTGTGATGAACCGGCATCGGGAGTGTTCGTCATGGTGTCCTCTGAAGTCGTTGAGTCGATGGCTCGCTGCCCATCGAAGTTGTTGGCGCAAATCTAGTATTTGTCATCGGCGATGACAATTAATGCGACGGCGTCTGGTCGACAGCGGGCCATAATGCGTCATGCGTTATCGACGACTCGGCAGGACAGCACTACAGGTCAGCGAACTGTGCCTCGGCACGATGAACTTCGGACCCCAAACCTCGGAGGCCGACTCGCACACCATCATGGATCGAGCGCTCGAGTTGGGCATCAACTTCTTCGACACCGCCAATCGTTACGGCGGACACCTCGGCGTTGGCGCCACCGAAGAAATCGTTGGCAACTGGTTCGCGCTCGGCGGCGATCGGCGCGACAAGGTTGTACTTGCCACCAAGCTGTACGGGCCAATGACCGATTGGCCTAACGACGGTCGCCTGTCGGCCCGACACATTCGCGCCGCGTGCGACGCCAGCCTGCGTCGCCTGCAAACCGATCACATCGATCTCTTCCAGATGCACCACGTGGATCGCACCGCGCCGTGGGACGAAATCTGGCAAGCGATGGAGACGCTCACCCAGCAGGGCAAGATCATCTACGTGGGCAGCAGCAACTTCGCTGGTTGGCACATTGCCAGAGCGAACGAAGCCGCAAGTCGCCGCGGATTCCTTGGCCTCATCAGCGAGCAGAGTCACTACAACTTGTTGGTGCGCACGATCGAACTTGAAGTGCTGCCGGCATGTATCGAATACGGCGTCGGAGTCATCCCATGGAGTCCATTGTCGGGTGGCCTGTTGGGCGGCGTGTTGGGCAACGAAGACACCGCCCGACGCCAATCGCCGCAAGCGCTCAAGCGCATTGCCAAGATTGGCCCGCAGCTCGAGAAGTGGGAAGCGCTGTGCGGACAACTCGGCGAGCAGCCGGCCGCCGTTGCGTTGGCGTGGCTGTTGCATCAGCCTGGTGTCACGTGTCCGATCATCGGGCCACGCACCAGCGAGCAGCTTGATGGCGCATCGCTTCGGGCGCTCGACATCTCACTCGATGCCGATGCACTCGCTGCGATCAATGCGATCTTCCCTGGCCCAGGTGGCTCGGCCCCCGAGGCGTACTCGTGGTGAGCGCGAACTAGATGCGTTCGTAGTGGTCCATCTTGGGTGCCGCCATCTCGTGACGGAAGTGATCGAAGGTCCACGGCCAGGTGGCTGGAATACCATCGGCGTCGAGATACCAACTGCGACAGCCGGTGGCCCACACCGTGGTCTTGGCGGCTTCTTTACGTGCAGCATCGAACGCGGCCGTGGCTTCGCGGCCTGCGCTGATCTGTGTGCAACGTCCGGCGCGAATCTCTTCGACAAGTTCGAGCACGTAGGCAATCTGCAGTTCGGCCACCTCGATCAGCGAGAAGTTGCCCACCGGACCGTTGGGGCCGTTGAGCATGAACAGGTTCGGGAAGTCAGGCACTGAGATCGACAGCATTGCCACTGGACCATGAGCCCACACGTCGTCGAGCACTCGGCCGTCGCGACCGATCACATTCATCGGGCGCATGAAGCGGTCGACGCGGAAACCGGTTGCCAACACGAGCACATCGAGTTCGTGCAGTTGCCCGTCGACAGTGCGCACGCCGCCTGGCTCGATGCACTGGATGCCTTCGGTGACCAGTTCGGCTTTGGGCTTTTGGATAGCCGAATAAAAGTCGCCAGAAATGACGAGGCGCTTACACGCAGCTCGATAGTCGGGCCGCAGCTTTTCGCGCAGCACCGGGTCGTGCACGCTGTCTTCGAGATGCGCCTTACAAACCGCCTCAATGAGTTGCATCTCAGGCGAATCGGCGTTGATCACAGCATTCGAAAACCGATCGGCGAAGCCGCGCGAAATTTCGTCGCGCATCATCGTGATGATCTCGGGATGTTCCTTGAATTGCTCAATCTCGGCCTCGGTGAAGGCCGGATTTTCCTGTGGGCCAATCCACTGCGGCGTGCGCTGAAACATGGTGATCTCACTGACCTGATCGACCAACGCTGCCACGATCTGCACCGCCGTAGAACCCGTGCCAATCACGCCGACGCGACGGCCATCAAGCTGCACGCTGTGGTCCCAGCGCGCGCTGTGAAATGAGGCCCCCGCGAACGACTCGATGCCGTCGAGATGCGGAATGTTGGGATGGTGCAACACGCCGGTGGCCGCAATGATCACGTCGACGGTGTCGGTGCGCCCGTCGGTAGTGGTGAGGTTCCATCGGCCATTCACGAACTCGGCCTGAGATATTGCGGTGCCAAACACGATGCGCTCAGGGACTGCGTGCCTCTGCGCGACACCCTCGAAGTAGGCCTGAATTTCGGCACCCGGAGCAAAGCGGTGACTCCACTCGGGGTTGGGCTCAAACGAGTAGCTATAGAGGTGCGACGGCACATCGCAAGCGATGCCCGGATAGGTGTTCTCTCGCCACGTTCCGCCAAGGCGTTCGGCCTTTTCGTAGACCGTGTAATCGTTGAAGCCAGCCTCGGAAAGCTTGATAGCGCTGAGAATGCCCGACATACCGGCGCCGATGATGGCGAATCGAAGCGGGCGTTGCGCTGCCTCGTTGTTGGCTTCAGTGGTCACATGGGCTCCAAGTTCGCAGTGTCGAATTCGATGGGGGCTACTTCGCTGTATCGCTGTGCCTCGTGCCTCGAGTACGCCCAACCTGGGCCGCGGAATACGAACGACAGACGGTCTTTCCAGTTCGTTGAGTTGGCGACGTCGCGCACAATGTCGCGGTATTCGTGTGTGGCGATTGTGACCACGTTGTAGGTGTCGATGTTCTTGGTCAGGCCGTACACAACAGGGTCGTCGGCGCGTTCGCGAGCGAACGTGCCAAACAGCCGATCCCAAATGATGAGGATTCCGCCATGGTTGCGATCGAGGTAACGCTTGTTGACGCCGTGATGGGCACGGTGATGCGACGGCGTGTTGAGCACTTCTTCGGCGGGCCCCAATGTGCGCACGAGATCGGTGTGAATCCAGAATTGGTAGATCAAGTTCAGCGCTCGTGACGTCTCGATGAGCGTTGGCCGCACGCCCAGTCGGGCGAGCCATCCTGCTGGCACCCACACGCCAAACGCACTGGCCACCGGCTGACGAAGAGCGGTAGACAAGTTGTAATGCTCGCTGGAGTGGTGCACTACGTGAATCGCCCACATCACACGAATCTGATGCATGAAGCGATGGTTCCAGTAGTAGATGAAATCCCAGCCGATCATCGCGGTCAGCCAGGCAAGCGGGCCTTTGCCAAGGTCGCGATGCTTACCCTTGCTCCACTGCCGTTGGGCATTGGTGAGATAGGTCGTACCCGTGGTGAGAGCGAGTCCACCCGCAGCGATGGCGGTAACGCCGCCGACGCTGGCTACCTGTCGAGCGCGCCGCCGCAGTCGGTGGCCCTGGTCGGTATCGGGCGCTTGCTTCACGATGCGATCGGCGACCGAGGTCACGACAACTGCTGACACAGCGGTGCCGATGAGCAGACGGCCAAAGCGTCCCTTACCGGGAATCAACGGGCGCAGAAGGTATTCGGTGATCGGAACGATCACGCTGCCGAAGCCCATCGCGAGGCTCGCCCGCGTATCGGCCTTGAGATAGTCGGCAGCCGAAGGACCGTGAACCGCAGCCCGCTTCTTGAGGGCGCGATCTTCAGCAACCATTGATCCGAGATAAAGAGGTGTGACCGTAACCGAGAGATCCATGCAGAGCCTTTCTACTCTGCCAACACGGTTTGGCTCACTTCGTCGACATCTCTTTCGACGAATGGCCCGTGGTGCGTTGCGACGCCTCGACCGCCTTTTTCACAAGGTGAGCCGGAAGCGTGTCGTAGTGATCATGCTGCACGCTGAACTGCCCGCGTCCCGCGGTCATTGAACGAAGCTCAACGGCGTAGCGCATCAACTCACTTGCGGGCACCAGCGCATGAATCAGATGCTGTCCGTATGGACCCAGATCGGTGCCCTGCACACGTCCGCGACGCGCAACGATGTCAGTCATCACTTCGCCCTCGAACAAACTTGGCACGGTCACGGTGACCAGTGAAATTGGTTCAAGCACCGACACTCCAGCGGCGGCGAGCGCATCTTTGAGGCCCTGAGCAGCGGCCGACCTAAACGCCATCTCGCTTGAATCGACCGAGTGGAACTTGCCGTCGAAACAATCAACATGAACGTCGACCACGGGGAAGCCGTAGAGGCCGCCGCGCAGCATCGCTTCCTCGACACCTTTTTGCACCGCCGAGATAAACGTGCGAGGTAACGCCCCGCCCACAATCGAATCGGTGAACTCGAACCCGGCTCCACGAAGCAAGGGCGCAACACGCAGGTTCGCTACCGCGTACTGGCCATGGCCACCGGTCTGCTTCTTTACTTTGCCCGCAGCTTCGGCGGTACTAGCGATGGTTTCGCGATAGGCCACGCACACCTCTCCCGTGTCTACGTATGCCCCGAACTTGCGGGCGAGCCGTTCGATGGCAACCGCTACGTGCATCTCGCCAAAGCCACGCAAGATCGTCTGACCCGTTTCGGCAACATGGTCAAGTCGCAAGGACGGATCCTCGGCCAGCAACTTGTTCAACGCAGAGCCAAGCTTGTCATCGTCGGCTTGGGTGCGAGGCGTGATCGCCACACCAAACTGCGGCACGAGGCGATCGTTGACCGGCATCGACACCGGCAAACCTTTCGGCGCCAATGTGTCGCCGGCACGCGAGTCGGCAAGCTTCGACACACCGCCGATATCGCCCGCAGAAAGCTTCGCCATCGGCGCCTGCTCCTTGCCGCGCAGCGTGAACAGCGTGCGTAGCCGTTCGTCGCCACCGGTTCGGCCGTTCACCAAGCGATCGTCGGCAGTGATCGTTCCCGACAGCACTTTGAACAACGACAGCTGACCCACGAACGGATCGGCAACGGTCTTGAATACGTAGGCCAACGACGAGCCCAAAGCATCGGCCGAAACAGGAATCATTTGTTCTGCCGCGAACACGCCGACTGCGCGATCGAGCGGCGACGGGGCAAGCTCGCAGATGAAGTCAGCAAGACGATCAACCCCAACGCCGGTGGCAGCCGACCCGACCAACAGCGGGAACGCTTTACACTCGCAAACTTCGCGTGCGAGGGTTCGCTCAAGATCAGCCACGCTGAGCTCGTCGCCAGCGAGGTAGTGGCCAAGCTGCTCGTCGTCGCCAGCAACGATCTCCTCAACGAGCGCCATGTGTGCGTCGTGTTCGCGGTCGACAATGTCCTGCGGCAACGCATCGACGCGACGCGGATGACCCGGTGAGTATTCGAGTGCCTCTTCGGCCAGCACATCGGCGAGCCCGTGCAGTGCCGCGGCCTCTCCGAGTGGAAGCTCGAGCGCCAGCACCGCTGCGCCAAACACTGCTCGCAGCTGAGCGAGCACGCCATCGAAATCGGCGCGTTCACGATCCTGCTTGTTCACGAAGATCATGCGCGGCATGCCCCGTTCGGCAACCTTGCGCCACAGCAGTTCGGTCTGCAACTCGACGCCATCAACGGCACTCACCACGACCACGGCAAGGTCGGCAACATCGAGCGCGGCATCGACCTCGTCGACGAAGTCGGCATATCCGGGAGTGTCGATCAGATTGATCTTGTAGGTCAGCCCGTCGGGGGCCTGCCATTCGAACGGCGCCATCGAGAGCGTGAGCGAGAGCCGCCGACGGATCTCTTCTGGTTCATTGTCGAGCACACTGGTGCCTTCATCCACACGCCCACCGCGCTCAATCGCTCCTGCCTTCACCAAGACAGCCTCTGCCAACGTGGTCTTGCCAGACCCGCTATGGCCGACCAGCACAACATTGCGGATCTTGTCGGTTGGGTAACTCATCACGGCGATAGGCCCCATATCTCGACCGAGAGGTCGCTTGTCGGATTAGTTCGAGCGATTCGAATCTGATCTGGACGGTACGCCCGTTGACTGAGCGGCTACTAGGGCCGGAAGTCCCAATAGATCCTCGATACGCCGCAATATCGAGCCTGATACTTTGACACCCATGCTGCTCTCCCGTCACCGGTCGCACTCGTCTGCCACCTCCCCCACGTCCACCCATCCCGCATGGGCGCGGTTTGGGACAGGAGTTGTCCCAAACCGCGCCCATGCAAACAAGATGCGGGTGGCCTTGGTGTGCGTTGCTGCGCTCACCGTGGCTGCATGCAGTTCTTCGAGCGCCGCCAACTCGTCAGTTGCACCGTCGACACCGGCTTCAGTCACCACAGATACCGCTACCGCCGACACGCAGGCTGCTTCGGCTGGCTGTTCGGTGAAGGACGCTGGCGCTCCCACAGCCGCCGCTGTTGCCGATGCCTCCAGCGACTACGACATCACCTCGTTCGATGGCACCATCATCCGCGCCCATTGGTTCCCGCTGCCGTCACTCGCATCTGGCGAGGTGGCCCCAACCGTGTTGATGGGGCCCGGCTGGGGTTCGGGTGGCGACACCAATCCCGACGTCGTTGGCATCCTCGGCCAAGTAAACATCGCCACATTGCGCGCCGCCGGCTACAACGTGCTCACGTGGGATCCTCGCGGTTTCGGAAAGTCCACCGGCACCATCACCATCGATGATGTGGACCACGAAGCGCTCGATGTTGGCCAGCTCATCGATTGGGTTGCCGAACAACCTGCAGTAGAACTCGATCAAGCGGGCGACCCACGGATGGGGATGATCGGCGCTTCGTATGGCGGCGGCATCCAGTTGGTCACTGCTGCGATCGACTGCCGTGTCGACGCAATCGTGCCGGTGATTGCGTGGCACTCGTTGGTCACCAGTTTGTTCAAGTCCGACACGGCCAAGACCGGATGGTCGGGCATCTTGACGCTTGTATCTAACGGCCGCCAGGTTGATCCGCACATCACCGATGCCAACACCTCGAGCAAGGACACCGGCACTGTGTCCGACGAAAACAAGGCTTGGTTTGCCAGCCGCGGTCCTGGTGACTTGATCAGCAAGATCAAGATTCCCACTCTGATCGTGCAGGGAACCGTCGACACCTTGTTCTCGCTCGATGAAGCGATCAGCAACTTTGCGTTGCTCAAGAACTCGGGCGCTCCGTCGGCGATGATGTGGTTCTGCGGCGGCCACGGCATCTGCCTCACCAAGCCAGGCGATGTTGCTCGCGTATCCGACGCCAGCATTGCCTGGCTCGATCGCTATGTGAAACAGGATGCTGCAGTGAGTACTGGCGCACGGTTTGAGTTCGTCGATCAAGACGGCATCTCATACGTGGCCGACGACTACCCCGTTGCTGCCGGCGCTGCCCTCAAGGCCGAGGGCAGCGGATCGCTGTCGCTCACGGCCGACGGCGGAGCGGGCCCGGTAACCGACTCAAGCACCGGATCGATTCTCGATGCAGTGGTTCCACCGATCACGCCAGCCAAGGCAACCAATGCCGTCGATGTGAAAGTAGTTGCATCTGCAACTACTGCGATCATGATCGGCGCACCCGAACTGACCATTACCTATAGCGGCAGCACGCCCGATGGCGTGCGGCCTACTCGGGTGTTCGCTCAACTAGTCGACGACGCCACCGGACTGGTGCTCGGCAACCAGATCACGCCCATCGCTGTCACGCTCGATGGCCAGCCGCACACGGTGACAGTTCCGCTTGAGGTGGTTGCGTTTACTGCACACCCCGGCACCAGCGTCACCCTGCAAATCGTGGCCACCACGGTCGCTTACGCCCAGCCGCGCCTTGGCGGCAAGATCGACTTCAGCGCGATCTCCATCAGCATCCCAACCGGCACCGGCATCACCGCCAAGTAGCCCACTCCCCTACTCCGCCCGGCTCTCAACTCCGCCCGGCACGCTCTCCACGCTCTCCAGCCCTGCTTTTGTCTGCATGGGCGCGATTTGGGACAGCAGTTGTCCCAAATCGCGCCCATGCAACAGGGTTTGGGGACGATGCTGAGTCGGGGTCAGCGGTGGG
Organism: Actinomycetota bacterium; assembly: GCA_026393695.1. GTDB lineage: Bacteria > Actinomycetota > Acidimicrobiia > Acidimicrobiales > Ilumatobacteraceae > WLMZ01. The sequence continues at coordinate 1,330 of JAPKZR010000288.1, read as the reverse complement.
GACGGGCTTGAGCCAAGATCGCAGCGATGTCGGCGATCGACTCGCGGAGGCCACCGTCGATGTCGAGGCTGGTGATGCGAGTTGTATGCCATCCGACCGTGCCCATTTTGCGGTCTCGATGCTTGTCGCGATGCGACTCGGATGCGCCCGCATGCCAGAACGGATGGTCGACCTCGAGCGCCTCGCGCAAGGTTGGCCACGCAAAATCGAATCGGATGCGCCGACCATCGGGCATCCGAAATGGATACTGAACCCGCGGCACCGGAAGGTTCTGACGAGCCATCTCGTTGAGCACCCGCGCTTCAAGATCAGACTGCATGGCCTTGCGCCATGCGGGTCGCGAGCCGATGACCTTCACCATGGTGCGCGTGCCAGGCCGACGCGAATGGCCGAGGCGGGCAACCGTGCTGGCATGCGTGGCAAACGTGCCGCGGCCGTCGTTGATGAGCTGCTCAAGCACCGACGACGCCGACTCGATGCCCAACTGGTCGGCGCTGTCGAACAACGTGCGCGTTGGACTGGTGAGGCGGATGCCATCGGCGCGCTGCACGATGTCGATCGCGTCGATTCGCCGGCATCGATGCACCGTGACACCATCGAAAGTCGGCGAACAACCGTGGGGTACGAGCACGTGCACACCCGAGTCGTGCGGCAGGCGCCGGAATCCCCACAGCGACGCGGCCGTGGTGAACGCCACCACCGCATTGGGATTGCCAACGCATGCGGCGGTCATCAGCTGATCTCGCCCGTGCGGCCAATGCGCGCTGCGGAACACGCCAGCGAACATGGGCACCAGTTCGTGGCGCTCGACCATGCGGCACACCATCCGACGTTCGCAACCGAACGCAAGCAACTGCGAAGTTGAGATGACTCCGGCGTGCGCACACAGCCAGTCGTTCATCAACAGACGCCAAACAGGATCCATGAGAACCTCCACGAGAGACAAGATCTGCGGGGAAGTTCTCGGAACGCTATCGGCGATCACCAAACTCGTTGCATGGGCGCGCTTTGGGACAGCAGTTGTCCCAAATCGCGCCCATGCACGCAAAAACCGGGGATCTGGGGGGCGGCGGGCGGGGGCGGCGGGGCGTGGGGCGGGGGGTTAGGGGATGTTGACCTTGGCGGGGGTGGGCGCCACCGACTTGGGGTACCAGATGGCTAGGTGGCCGTAGTTGTAGGCGGTGACAACGCCGCCGTCGTGAGCGACCGAGCGGAGATCGGCGCAACAGCCCGTGGCAAACGCTTCGGGGTCGGTCCACTCTTGCGAGGCATCAACCTGCTTGCCCGAGTTGGTGTTGATCAACATCCACGGACCAACAGCGGTGATGGT
>JAPKZR010000063.1 GCA_026393695.1 Actinomycetota bacterium | reverse complement strand
GCAAGCATGTTGCGCATGTGCTCGCGGTCGTGGGCGCGCTCGGCTTCGGTGTCGCCCACCACGCACATCACCGGAACGATGGTGGCGATGTCGTTCACGTCGCGGCCTGCGGCCAGGGCACCCGCCGCGAGATTGGGTTGCACCGTGCGGCGCAGGTAGCCGGGTTCGCCAATGGGGTGAATGTGTACGCCGTCGGCGACCTCGCCCGCCATGCGCAGCATCCACGGATTGACCGCGGCGATATCGACATATGGCGCTGGAAACGCGATGGGGCCAGGCGACCATTGGCGGGTCATGAAGCTGAGCTCGTAGTACGGACCTGAGTGGGCAAGTGGCTCGCCTTGAAACGCAGCGAACGAAGCCTTCACGGCGCGCACATAATCACGCAAGCGCGGGCCGGGTGGATCGAAGGGCGCGGAAAATCGGCGAACAGCGTGGGTGCGAACCTGGGTGCCGAGTCCGAGGCGGAAGTGACCGCTGGTGGCTTCTTGCAACTCCCACGCAATCTGCGCCGTGACCATTGGGCTCCGCGGGAACGCAACGGCGACTCCGGTAGACACCTCGAGCGACGGCGTGGCCACGGCGGTGACGCCTGCCGACAAGAACGCCGTACGGCCACCTTCGGTGAACAGCACACCGTTGAAGCCGGCGTCGGCAATATCGCGGGCGACCGCGCTGGTCTCGGCCAGTGGTCGAGGGAAGGCCATCACATCTACGCGCATGAACGTGACCGTACTGCGCGTTGGTTGATGTGATCGGGACGAACGTTGCCTACAGCGTGAAGGGTGGACGACCCATTTGTTCGCGCACCGGAACGACCTCGGGCATAGTGAGTGCTCGACGTTGCCAGTTCGCGCCATCGACAACCAGGGTGTGGCCCGAGATAAATCGCGCGTACGGCGACGCCAAAAACGTGGCGGCCCAAGCCAACTCGCGCGGACGACCCACACGCATGGCGGGTTGGCAGGCGTCTTTGTCGTTGGTGCGTGCGAGGTTACTTTGGATATCGGCAGTCATGTCTTCGTGCGGCATCAGCCCGGGCACGAGTCCGTTGACCTGAATGCCGTAGGGGCCCCATTCGACAGCCAACGTTTCGGTGAGATTTTTCACGCCTGCTTTGGCGGCCGACGAGTGCGCGAAGCCGGGCCCGCCGGTCCATGCGTAGGTTGCGCCGATGTTCACGATGGAGCCCGGCGTACCCGCATCGAGGTGGCGACGGGCGAACTCGCGGGCGCAGAAATAGGTGCCGTTCAGCGTGATGTCGACAACTGTGCGCCACGCGTTTGGCGACATGTCTTCGGCAGGAACCGGAAAGTTGGCGGCCGCGTTGTTGATGAGAATCGACGGCGTGAGGCCCGCGCTCTGCCCCGTGTCGAACGCCGCAGCAATCTGGTCGGGCTCGCGGATATCGCATGCCACCGTGAGGCAGCGTGCCCCCACTGCAGCGATCGCTTCGGCGCCGGCCTCGAGATGCTCAGGCTTGCGAGATGCGATCACGATTGCTGCGCCGAGCCGAGCGAACTCGGTGGCGATGGCTTTGCCCAATCCGGTGCCAGCACCGGTGATGAACACCGTGGCGCCGTCGTAGGTGCCGTCGGGCAATGCCGACGCGCCGATTGGTGGTGGTTCAGGAAGTCCCTGGTACATCTCAGCTCCCTGTGTAGTTGGCGGGTCGTGATTCGGCGCGTGCTGCGCGGAATTCGGCGAAGTCGTCGGATCGGTTGAGGAACGTTTGGTAGATCATTTCGTCGTCCATTGAGGCGCGCACTGCTGGTTGCGAGAGGTGACGCAACACCGTGCGGGCCAGTTTGATGGTCACGGCCGGGGCGGCCGCGATTTGCTCGGCCATCTCACGAACGGTTGCATCGAGCGCAGCTTCGGGAACCACACGGCTCACGATGCCGTGTGAGAGCGCTTCGTCGGCGGTCATCACCCGACCGGTGAGCACCATGTCGCTGACCACGCCTGCACCACACATCTGATGCAACACGGCGACGCCGCCTGTGTCGGGGATGACTCCGTAGGTGGTCTCGGGCAGACGGAACCGAGTGCCTTCGGCAGCAACGCGGATGTCGCACAAGAGCGCTCGCTGAAACGACCCGCCCATCACCCAGCCCTTGCAGGCAACGATGACGGGAGCGTCGATGTTCCAGAGTTGCTGAATGCCGCGGTGGCCGCGACGCATGAGTTCGTGATGCGACAACTCGCTGACGTTGGTGCCGATGGAGGCAACGTCGCGACCCGACGAGAACGACTTACCTTCGCCTCGCCAGATGATGGCTCGCACGGCTGGACTGAGCGTCGCGAGAATCTCAAACAGTTGCGCATCCATGTCGTCGTCGAACGCATTGTGCTTGTCGGGATTGTCGTTGGTGATGGTCGCGATCGTGCCGTCGATATCAATTCGTACTTGGCCGGCCATGGGCGTCTCCTCGTGCGTCTGTTCGCGCACAAACCTAGTGGTGCGTTGCGGTGCGTCTCGGTAGTGCGAACTAAGTTCACCGCCAATGAACGTGCTGCTGATTACCCTCGACCAGTTTCGTGGCGACTGTCTGTCGGCGGCTGGCCACCCGTTGGTCCGCACCCCCCATCTCGACGAACTCGCTCGCAATGGTGTGCGTCTGAATCGGCACTACAGCCAAGCGGCGCCCTGCGGCCCGGGTCGGGCCAGCTTGTACACCGGCATGTATCAGATGAACAACCGCGTGGTCGCTAACGGCACACCGCTCGACGCGCGGTTCGACAATGTGGCCCGTGCGGCGCGTCGCCACGGATACGAGCCAGCACTGTTTGGTTACACCGATCAAAGCGTTGACCCTCGAGAAGTCAGCGGTCCTGATGATCCCCGGCTGCAGCACTACACCGGCGTGCTGCCTGGCTTCGACGCAGTGCTTCACCTGCCCGACGATCACGAGCCGTGGCTGCAGTGGCTGCGTGATCTTGGCTACACCGATCTCGGCACGGCGTACCCAGAGTTGGCTCGCGAGCCCGAGCGTCCGGCCGAGCACAGCGTTTCGGCGTTCCTCACCAACAACGCCATCGAATGGATCGGTCACCAGAGCCAGCCATGGTTCGCGCACCTCAGCTACTTGCGCCCACATCCGCCATACGCGGCGGCCGGCCACTTCGCAACGATGTACGACCCAGCCGATGTGACCATGCCCATCGAGCCTGCCGAGTCGCGTCACCCGTTGCACGATTTCGCGATGCAGTTCGGCGCTACGGCGGCTCCTACTGACGAAGCCAAGATGCGCGCATTGCGGGCCCAGTACTACGGCATGATCAGCGAGGTCGATCATCAACTCGGTCGTTTGTGGGCCGAGCTTCGCGAGCGCGGTATGTGGGACGACACGCTGATCATCGTGACTGCCGACCACGGCGAACAGCTTGGCGATCACGGGCTGATTCAAAAGGTGGGCTACTTCGAGCAGAGCTACCACATCCTCGGAATCGTTCGTGATCCGCAGCAACCTCAGGCTCACGGTTCGGTGGTCGATGAGTTCACCGAGAACATCGATGTGTTCCCCACCATCTGTGATGCCATCGGTGCTGCGGTGCCGGCCCAGTGCGATGGTTTGCCGCTCACCCCGTTCCTGCGCGGCGAAGCACCGCCGTGGTGGCGCGATGCAGCTCACTGGGAGTTCGATTGGCGCGATCTGTACATCACCGACCAGCCCAATGAATGGCCGTGGGATCGTCGGCTTGAGCGCCAACACCTCACCGTTCGTCGCGACGCATCGGCTTCGTATGTTCAGTTCGGCGATGGGTCGTGGTTGTGCCTCGATCTCGCCAATGACCCCACCGGTCGCACCCAAATTGTTGATCCTGCGGTGGTGCTTGGGCATGCGCAGGCGATGTTGGTGTGGCGGTCGCAACACGCCGATCGCACTCTCACCGATGTGCTCATCGACAAAGGCGGTCGCGGTCGCATGCCAGTGGGCGTGCCTCAAGGCGTAGGTGTACCAAGCGACACGTGATAAAGACATTCGTCTCCTTTACACTTCGCTCAGATAGTGCCCTTCGCCGTGGCAAGGAATTGATTGATGATTAACGAATGGGGTCCCCTTGCGGGACTAATTGGGGAGTGGCAAGGCGAGGGTGGCGTCGATGTGTCGCACGCTCACGCTCGGGGAGCGGTGCACACCACGCCGTACCTTGAGAAGGTCACCATGAAACCCTTTGGTCCGGTCGAGAACGGCAAGCAGAGTTTGTATGGCCTCGATTACAAGACAGCCATGTGGCGTGACAACGAAGAGAACCCGTTCCATACCGAGGTTGGCTACTGGCTCTGGGATGCCGCTACCGGCGAGATCTTGCGTGGGTTTGCGGTGCCACGTGGCATCACGGTTCTGGCCGGCGGTTCGACCACTGCTGACGCGAAGTCTTTTGAAATGCGTGCCGAACTTGGTGGTGCCAATTACACCATCGGCGAAAATCGTTATCTTGCCGAGCGCGCCAGCTCGTTGAGCTATGTGGTGACAATCACCCTGAACGACAACGACACATGGAGTTACGACGAGACCACGATGCTGGCAATGGCCGAGTACACCGAGCCATTAGCGCATCGCGACTTCAATACCCTTCATCGAATCGCCTAGTCACAATCCATCACTTTCGAACAAGCTGTCTCGGGAGGACCGCGTGAATTTCGAAGTAGACAAGCACGACCTACGTTGCACGCGAATCGACAAGGTTGACTCGCTTCAGCTGGAAGATGGCCAAATACGCCTAGTGGTCGATTCATTTGCGCTCACCGCGAACAACATCACCTATGCGTCGTTTGGCAAGGCCATGCAGTACTGGAACTTCTTTCCTGCTGCCGACGAAGCGTGGGGGCGAATACCGGTGTGGGGGTTTGCTGATGTCGCCGAGTCTCGGCACCCCGACATACGTTCAGGCACGCGGGTGTATGGATTCATGCCGATGTCCACCGTCTTCGTTGTCTCGCCCGGTCAGGTCAATGAGCGGGGCTTCACCGACCTCGCCCCGCACCGTCAACCGATGGCCAGCACCTACAACCGCTACGCCTACCTGCCGGAACATTCGTTGCATGTTCCTGGCAGCGAGGAGCACCACATGCTTTTGTGGCCATTGTTTTTCACGTCGTTCTTGATCGACGATGTCATTGCCGACGCGAACCGGTTCGGTGCTGAGTCGGTGGTGATCTCCAGTGCCTCGAGTAAGACAGCGTTGATCGCGGCCCATCTGTTGCACGCCAGTGGTGAGAAGGTCATTGGTCTGACGTCGCCAGATAATCGTGAATTCGTCGAGGGCCTTGGGTGTTATTCGAGCGTGCTCACCTACGACAATTTGCAGGCGCTTCCCACCGAGACCGCGGTCTACGTAGATATCGCTGGCAATGGTCGGGTGACCGCCGCTGTGCACGAGCATTACGGCAACGACCTGAAGCACAGCATGATTGTGGGCAACACGCACTGGAACGAGTCGTCGCCGCCGTCAGCCGCTTTGCCCGGTCCCACACCCACCTTTTTCTTTGCTCCGAACCAGATCGCCAAGCGAACAGCCGAATGGGGCAGTGCCGAACTTGATCAACGTGTGAGTTCGTCTTGGGAACACTTCTACGCGTGGGCTAGTAAGTGGGTGGAGTTTCAATATGTCGTTGGCCATCAAGCGGTGGACAGTGTGTATCGCGAACTCCTTGATGGTCGCTCGAATCCTCGGGTCGGCTACATCTGCTCGCTCTAGCGATCCACTCAGTCTCAAGGAGTCACCATGTCATTTCGGTTTGCCAACGTCGCTGGGCGCAGCGCCCTCGTTGACAGCAACGACAAGTGGTTCGATCTTCACAAGCTCACGGGTGGCGCGGTTTCGGCCGACCCGATGCAGGCCTTGGCTGACCCGGCCGCGTTGCACGCGGCCGACGCCGGCCTCGCCAACGCGACGGCCGATGGCGACCTTGCCAGCGCCCAACTGCTCTCCCCGGTGCCGGCACCACGTAACTGCTTTGCCGTTGGTCTGAACTACAGCACCCATGTGGCCGAGTCGGGCATGGAACCGCCTGCCGTGCCGTTGGTGTTCACAAAGTTCCCCAGCTGCATTGTTGGGCCCGACGCAACGATCGAGCTGCAGAGCACGACGGCCGACTACGAAATCGAGTTGGTCGTGGTGATCGGTGCGGGTGGTCGAAATATCGCAGCCGCCGATGCATGGGCCCACGTTTCCGGTCTCACGATTGGCCAAGACATCTCTGATCGCGTGCTGCAGTTCGCTGCAAAGCCGCCGCACTTCGACCTCGCCAAGTCACGCGATGGTTACGGCCCAATCGGACCTGTTGTTGTGTCTACCGATTTGTTCGCGAATCCCGATGACCTCGCGATGGTGTGCGATATCAGCGGCGAGCGTCGCCAGGACGATCGCACCACCAGCCTCATCTTCGATGTGCCCGTGCTTATCGAGTACCTCTCGGCGCTGATGACCTTGGCTCCCGGCGACATCATTTTCACGGGCACGCCTGCGGGCGTGGGCGCAGCAACCGGCAACTTCTTGAAGCCCGGTGATGTCATCGAGTCGACCATCGAAGGCATCGGCACGTTGATCACGCACTGCGTGGCGTAACTCGTTCAGCTTCGGGTGGTTGGCACGGCTTGCACAGCCGCAATCACCTCGGCAAAGCGGGCATCGTTGGCAGGGTCTTCGGGCAGCGGCAAGATCACACCGTCGGCGAGTTCGGCGAACCACTGCGAGATCAGTTCGGGGAGCTGATCCCAGGTGCCTTGGGGCACTAACGCATCGAGCACTTCGTCGGTGACGTGTTCGTGCAGTGTGTCCCACTGCTGTGTGCGAGTGATGGTCTGTAGGCGCTCGCCAAGGTCTTCCCAGCCATGCAGCGTGAGCGTGCGCCGGTATGCCGGAGTGGAGTACAAAAAGGCGAGCAAGCGGCGGTGGTGTTCGCGGTTGCGTTGCACATCGGCAGGCGTTGGACCCGTGATGTATTGGCTGCCGCTGACGACCTCGATGCTGGTGGGCAAGCGACCAGTGCTGGCGGCACCTTGTGCAAGGGCAGGCAGGCAGATCTCGCGTAGGTAGCGCGGATTCGAGTTGGTGGGATGGGTGACGATTCCGTCGGCGTGTGAGCCAGCCAGAGCCAACATGCGCTCGTTCACACCGCCGAGCCACAGCGTGGGCAACGTGACATCGAGCGGACCGGGATTGAAGAACGGCTGCAACCGATTGAACGTGTAGTTCGTGCTCGTGTAGTTGAGCGGTGTGTTGTGTTGAAAGGTTTGCCAGATGGCTCGCAGCGACTCGACGTAGTCGCGCATGCGCGTGACCGGCTCGGTCCACGGCACCGAATACCGCCCCTCGATGTTCTGCTTGATCTGGGTTCCGAGGCCGAGTTGAAAGCGTCCGCCGGAGAACGCGGCAAGGTCCCAAGCAGCGCACGCCGTGAGCATTGGGCTGCGCGGGAACGCCAACACAACGCTGGTGCGTACCGTGAGGTGAGTGGTGTGCTCGAGCGCGAGCAACGACACGGCGAGGCCATCGTGCACGGTTTCGGGCACGTGCAAGCCGTCGTAGCCAAGGGCTTCGACGCGTTGGGCATAAGCGATGGTGTCGCGTAGCGACACGCGGTCGGACATGCCGGCATAGACCCGCATGATTATTGGTCCTGATCGCTGGCGCTGTAGGGCCCGTCGGGTTCGCTGACGGGTTCGGTTGATGGCCCAGCCGATGCGAGGCGACGCCCGGTCTCGACGATGCCTTCGCGGCGCTCGGCCAGGCTGGCCTTGTCGAACCGGTTGGCGATCCAGCGCCGGGCGCGTTCGTTCTCATGCGTCCACGCTTGGGGTGGGGCAAGCTCGGCCACTTCGTCGTAGAGCGCCATGACTGCCTGCACCGAGTGTGCGGGATTGGCGGCGATGAGCGCGGCGATCTCGTGGGCTCGACGCAGCAAATGTTGGTGTGGAACGACCTCGTTGACAAGGCCCCAATCGAGAGCTGTTTCGGCATCAAGAAACGCGCCCGACAGGCTGAGTTGCTTGGCGCGCCGAATACCGATGGCCTCGGGCAGCATGACGGTGAGTCCCCAACCAGGAAGCAAGCCAACGCGGGCGTGGGTATCGGCGAAGCGGGCGCGATCGGAAGCGATGAGGAAATCGCAAGCGAGTGCGATTTCGAATCCGCCCGTTACTGCAGCGCCGTTGATGGCACCGATCACTGGCTTGCGATGCGGCGGAATGGCAGCGCGATATGGAGGCGGGGGATTGGGTTCGCTGCCGCGTTCGCGGGTGGAGAGCTCGCGCAGATCGAAGCCAGCACAAAACGCCGGATCGGCTCCGGTGAGGATGATGACGTGCACGATGTCGTCGTTGTCGCACTGCGTGATCGCGGCGGGAAACGCTGCGGCAAGCTCGGGGTTGAGCGCGTTGCGCGCATCGGGACGATTGAGGGTGACGGTGGCAATGCCGTCGGCGATGTCGATCAGGACGGTGCTCATCAGTTGTGCCGCCCAATAGCGAGAACCGACACGCGACCTCTATGAGTAGAGATGCCCTCGGTTAGTCTTGGAGCGGGACGACGTACTAGCGCCTTCATAGATGCCATTCGCCAAGGCTACGACGTTGTGACGTTGGGCGCCGAAGTTGTTCGGAACGCGTGAATCTGCTTCCGGCGCACCATGCTGGTGTCATATGTTTTTTAGATCGGAGCACCCACGTTGAGCGGGAATGCGAGTTATAGCCATCAACACGCAGGGGTGATTACGGTCGAGGCGGTCGAAGCCCCCGAGGTCATCACCTCCGACTGGATCGATGAGCAACTCTCGTCTACCTACGATCGCTGTGGTTTGCGTGCCGGATTGCTGGCCGAACTCGCCGGTATCAAAGAGCGCCGGTGGTGGCCCGATGGCGTTACCTTCGATCAGGCAGCCGCACTGGCCGGTCGTCGCGCTATCGACGCGTCGGGTGTTGATCCAGCCGAGATCGGCATGTTGATCAGTACCTCGGTGTCGAAGCATCACCTTGAGCCGTCCGTTGCCTGCGCCGTGCATTACGAGCTTGGCCTACCAACGTCGTGTACCAACTTCGATCTTGCGAACGCGTGCCTCGGTTTTGTGAGCGCAATGCATCTTGCCGCTACGGCTATCGACGCGGGTCAGATCAAGTACGCACTCATCGTCGATGGCGAGGGCAGCCGCCAAACACAGTTGGCAACGATCGAGCGTTTGCAGCAAGAGAACGCCACCGCTGTCGATGTGTTCGACGAGTTCGCCTCGCTCACGCTCGGGTCGGGCGCCGCAGCAATGCTGATGGGCAACATGAACACGCATCCCGACGCGCATCGCGTGGTTGGCGGCGTGGTGCGGGCGGGTACGCAACACAACAAGTTGTGCATCGGCGATCTCGAAAGAATGACCACCGACACGCGGCGTTT
>JAPKZR010000327.1 GCA_026393695.1 Actinomycetota bacterium | reverse complement strand
TGTCGGCAAACGAAGGAACCCACCGGCATCTTCATTCGTGCCCGCATCGAGATGTACACACAGTTGTTTGATCAGTCGAACTTGCTCGTCGTGACGCATACTTAGAGTCAACTCTAAAGTTAGAGCGTGGTCAAGGCGGCGCTCCGCCGAAACGCGCGAGGAGAGAGGAACCAGTTGATGATGCGGCAGACTCTTGCGGTGAGCCGACTGCGTGATCTCAACAAAGCAAAGCGCCGCGACGCAATCCTCGACGCGGCGCTCACGCTGCTCGGCTCCCGAGACTCGAACGACATCACCACCGAAGAGATCGCCGCGCTCGCTGGCGTCTCCCCCGCCACCGTGTACAACTTGGTCGGCACCCGCGGCGAGGTCATCCACCAACTCGTGGCTCGCATCATGGAACAGCTGGGTCAGTCGCTCAACGCTCTTGATCCAACCGAGCCGATCGCCGCAGCGCAGCTGATCATCGACCAGAGCGTGCAGGCGTTGGTCAGCAACTCAAACGCATATCGACAGGTGGTCTCCATCGCTCAGGTCACCGCCGGCCTACGCCCCGGAGCGGTAGATCCATCGAGCTTTCAAGTAACAGCGATGCGCAAAGCACGAGCGATGGGCATCATCCGCAAAGACATCGACCCCGCCGGCCTGGCTCGCCAAATCTTCCTGTCGTATTCAGGCGCAGCGACACTGTGGAGTTCGGGTCGACTCGACGACGCAGGCTTTCTTACGGCTGCCCGCCACGGCCTGTTCACCGCACTCGCGGCTGCAGCGACCGATGAACATCGCGATCAATTCCTCAGACGTCTACGACCACTGAGCAAGACCCTCGACAAAAAGGCCTGGGCAGACAACAAGCCGTAATCGCCGAACTGCCCCTACGAACGCACCGAGTCGATGCGCTCATACAGCGTGCCGCGCTGCTGCAAACGCCGGCCCAGCGGGCCGACGATGTGCGTAAAGCTGTCTTCGACAAAATCCGTTGCTCCGCTCCATCGGTACGCCACGAGGGAACCGTTGACCATCGATGCCGAGTAGTCGACACACACGGCCTTGTTCGCCGCGAACTCAGCTTCCGTGCGAGCCGACGGCCCGCTTGACGATGCCGTTCACCAAGTCGACGGCTTCGCCGACGGCTGTGAGCACTGTGTCGTTGACGAAGTCCTCGCACGCTCTCGCGTACAGGCCGTCCCATCCGTCATGGGCGACGACGGTCGGTGGCCACTCGTGGCGTTGGCGGTATGCGAACAGGCGCTTGCCGATTGCAGCGATCGCTGGGTAGTCCAGGTCCTCCACGGCAGCGAGGATCTGGATGTCGACTAGGTCGTGCGCTCTGCTCGCAGCGTCGGGCCCGGTGCATGCGCGGATCTTCTGGGTGATCTGGTGTTCAGCGCTCATCACCCGGACCGGCTCCGGAGCCGGCAACCCGACCTCGGTGAAGATCTCGGCGATGTCGCTGCCGAGCCGTTTGACGGGTTCGTCGGTGCTCCCGGCTTCGGGATGTCCGAGCTCGAACAGCACGGTCCGGTATGGCTTGCCGCGGTAGCTCAACTTCACCTCGAACGGGTCCATCACATATTCGGAGGGCACACCTTCGGGCGTGGCCTTCTTCAACGTTTTGAGCACCCCGGTGAAGCCGTGCCAGCCAGCGGCGAGGCGTTCGTTGAAGGTGTCGACGAAGGTGTCGATGTCGATGCCGTCGTCGAGTGAGTAATCGAGGTCGTTGGTGAGGCGGGCGTCGTGCTCGTTGACGCGTTGGCGGATCGCCCCGCCACCTTTGGCGACGCCGTAGGGGACCATCTGGAGAACAACGGTGGACGCGACGGTGTAGTGCAGTCGGCCAGGTGCGACCGATCGGCGGGCCGCGGCGTCGTCGATCAAGCGGCGCAGCGCGGCCGATGATGGCGGCGTCATGCCGGGTTGCCGATCTCGTGGAGGAGCGCGTCGGCGGCGGAGCGGCGCAGCAGTCCTTCGTCGGCAGCGCGGCGTGCTGCGTCGGCGAGCCGTTCAGGCATGACGGACCCGATCGAGTCTCTGATGGCGCGTTCGATGGTGGTCGACGGGATGCCGTCGTATTCGGTGAGGTCTGCGGCGTCGGCATTGGAGCGGACGAGGCGGACGTGGGCGGGCAGGTCTCGCCGGACGCGACGTGAGGTGCCGACGGTGATGTGTCTCGGGTTGACGAGGGCGAGTTCATGGAACGCTAGGACGCTGTCTCCGATTAGGTGGGCGTCGTCGCCGACCCGTAGGACCGCCTCCGCGTACGCAGCATGGTCTCCGCCGTCGATCCCGTCGACCCGGTATAGGCCGCGGGCGATGTTGGTCATGCCACCCCGCGAGGCGAGCTTGCGGACTTCGACGGGTGGCACGCCGGCGGCTTGGGCAAGCGCGGTCGTGACGTAACCGTGGTGTTCTTCGGCGACCTTGTACAACGCCGTCCGATAGCCGGAGTTCTCCAACACTTCGATCACGGCGGCCCGGTCGATGATGTCGCGTGTGGCGGCGTCGATCGCCGCGCGGATGGCGGAGAGGTCGATCCGCGCGAAGGCTTCGGCCGCGACCGCCTCGATTCGGGGGGCGAGGTCGGCGGTGATCTTTGCGAAGGATTCGAGCAGGAGTGTGTTGATGTTGGGCACAAGCGCGCTGATGTCGATCTCAGCGAGGGCTGAGGCCAGCAGATCGTGACGGATGATTTGCATCGCCGTGCTGTCCATCGAAGTCGCGGGGGCTTGCAGGGCGGCAGTCGCTCCCGGTAGCGACGTCGGTTCGGCTAGATTCTTCATACCAGAATAGTACCATCAACGGTACTGTTCTGTCACTACTTTGTTGTCAATAGCGTACTGTTTACGGTTCGGTTGTGGCGATATGCTCCCCAAATGTCCTCGTCGCCTGACGAAGTCGACGAATGGAATCTCTACGGGCTAAGGGCGTTGGTTGGCTCGACCCACTGCACCGTGTCATACCCCCCAGTCGCATATTTCTTCATTCGCGCCGTCCCCAGCCGATAAGCACCCTGACAAAGCCTGCGTTCACCCGGAACGACGGTCTGCAACATTGAGGAGCGCGTGGGAGACTACATGCGATGACGACGAGCGGCGGTCTGGACGTAATAGGCGATGTGCACGGCCAGTACGAAGTCCTCGTGCGGCTCCTCACCAGGCTCGGCTATGCGCGGCGCGATGGTGCGTGGCGCCATCCCGACCGCCAGGCGGTGTTCGTCGGCGATCTCATCGACCGCGGCCCCGAGCAGGTAGCGGTGGTCACGCTGGTTCGCGAGATGCACGATGCCGGTACGGCGTTAGTGGCGATGGGTAATCACGAATGGAACGCCTTGGCATGGGTCACGCAGCGGCCGGATCACCCTGGCGAGTTCCTACGCGACAACAACGACAAGAACAAGCGATTGCAGCACGCCGACTTTCTCGCCCAGGTTGGCGAGGGCAGCGCTCTCCACCACGAATATCTCGCCTGGTTCAAGACTTTGCCGTTGTGGCTTGACCTGCCGGGGTTGCGGGTGGTCCACGCGTGTTGGCAACCCGCCCAAATCGCGCACGTCGCTGAACGCACCAACGGTTCTTGTCGGGTCACTCCCGACTTGCTCGAACGTGCTCACATCAAGCACTCTGCGGATTACAGGGCCATCGAGACGTTGCTCAAAGGTATCGAGGTCGCGCTGCCTGAGCCGATGACCTTTGTCGATAAGAGCGGCCACCGACGACATCAGGCGCGGATCCAGTGGTGGCGGCCAGCGCCGCGAACCTTTCGAAACTCTGCGATCGTTGAGGGCGACGATGTTCGTGCCCAACTCCCCGACATCGCGCTCCCCGACGCAGCGGTCATCGAGGTCGACACGGATCCGCGGCCGGTGGTGTTCGGCCACTATTGGGCGACCGGCTCACCGACGCTGCTGTCAAACAAGGCCGTGTGTGTCGACTACTCGGCTTCGATGGTCAACGGTTCCCTCGTGGCGTACCGATGGAGCGGAGAAACGGAGTTGGTCGAAGCCAACCTCGTCAGCGTGCCAGGCGCCACCAACAAAACCGCCTGAATCTCACCGCCGGGACTGGTGCGCGGCTGCCCCTACGAACGCACCGAGTCGATGCGCTCATACAGCGTGCCGCGCTGCTGCAAACGCCGACCCAGCGGGCCAACGATGTGCGCAAAGCTTTCTTCGGTCATGCCTTGCCCATGCGCAGCACCGGCCGCACGCGAGATGTTCTCGTCCATCAACGTGCCGCCAAGATCGTTGCAGCCGGCTTGCAGCAACTGCACTGCGCCCGCCTCGCCGATCTTCACCCACGACAACTGCACGTTGTCGATCAGCCCGCGGTACGCAATGCGCGCCACAGCGTGCATCAGCAACGTCTCGCGAAACGTAGGTCCACGCCGCGAGTTCTTCTGCAGATAAATCGGCGACGCCATGTGCACAAACGGCAACCCGACGAACTCGGTAAACCCACCCGTCACCTTCTGCAACGCTCGGGTACGCAGCATGTGACGCGCCCAACTCTCGGGGTGCTCGATGCTGCCGAACATGATCGTGATGTTCGAGCGCAAGCCCACTTCGTGCGCCGCCGCATGACAGTCGAGCCATTCGTCAGTGGTGATCTTGTCGGGGCACAGAATGGCGCGGATATCGTCATCGAGAATCTCGGCGGCGGTTCCCGGCAGCGACGCCAACCCCGCCTCCTTCAAGCGCAACAAGTAGGTCGTGAGATCCTCACCCAAGCGCTTGGCGCCTTCGGTCACCTCTAGTGCGGTGAACCCGTGCACGTGCATCTCTGGCACTGCGCTCTTCACTGCATGAGTGACATCGATGTAGTAATCGCCGTCGAAGCTTGGGTGGATACCGCCCTGCAACGTGACCTCAGTGGCGCCCAACTTCCACGCCTCGGCAGCGCGCTCGGCAATGTCATCGAGCGTCAGCAGATACGGCGTGCCGCGCAGGTTCAACGACAACGGCCCCTTCGAGAAGCCGCAAAACTTGCACTTGAACGTGCACACATTGGTGTAGTTGATATTGCGATTATGAACCCACGTGATTGCATCGCCCACGGCTTCGCGACGAAGCTCGTCGGCCAGTTCGGCGACAGCAACAACCTCGGGACCACGAGCCCGAAACAGCGTGACAATCTCGTCGAACCCAACCTCTTGTCCAGCGCGCACTCCTTGAAGTACCTCACCAATCGCTCCGACCGCAGAGCCACGACGCGCCCCTGGCACCAACGTCATCGGCTCACGGGTTGCACCCGAATACCACTGCGTTGAGCGATGGCCAAGCAGCACCACTTCGGCACCGTCCAGCACAACATCAGCGGCGGTCACCTTCTCGGGCCACACCGCACCCGGGTCGTCGCGACCCAATCCTTCAGCGTCGCTTCGATCCATCACCGCAAAACGCAACGACGGCTGCAACCAGCGTGCAGGCTCACGCACGAACTCTGGATAGATCGTCAGTCGAGGTGCAAGCGCAAAGCCCTTCGCTTCGGTCACCTCACGCAACTGATCAAGCGCGGGCCACGGACGCTCAGGGTTCACGTGGTCACGCGTCACCGGCGACACGCCACCCCAGTCGTCGATGCCCGCATCAAGTAACACGCCAAAGTCGTCACTCAGGTTCGGCGGCGCCTGCAGATGAATCTCGGGCGGCAACAACACGCGCGCCGCAGCGATGGACCACAGGTACTCATCAAGCGGACACGGCGCTTCGTGCTGCATTCCCGTGCCCGGCTTCGGCAGAAAGTTCTGCACGATCACTTCTTGTATATGGCCATGCTCGGCATGCGAGCGGGCGATTGCACGCAACGCATCGAGCCGATCCTCACGGGTCTCGCCGATGCCCACCAAGATGCCCGTGGTGAACGGAATGCCCAAGCGTCCAGCGCTCTCAAGCGTTGCAAGTCGTCGGGCCGGCACCTTGTCGGGTGCACCGCGATGACACGGCAAATCGTCGCGCAACGTTTCGAGCATCATCCCCTGGCTCGGCGACACCTCGGCCAACAACTTCAATTCATCTTCATACAGCGCGCCCGCATTTGAGTGAGGCAACAATCCCGTCTCGGTCAGCACCAACTTCGCCATCGCGTGCACATAGTGAACGGTGCTGTCGTAGCCCTGTTCGCGCAACCAATCTCGTGCCACCTCGTAGCGATCTTCGGGACGCTCGCCCAGCGTGAAGAGCGCCTCATGACATCCCATGCGCGCTCCATCACTCGCGATGCGCAGCACTTGTTCCGGCGTGAGATACGGCGCCTGCAAACGCGCCGGTGGCTGAGCGAATGTGCAGTAGCCGCACCGGTCGCGACACAACATGGTCAGCGGGATAAACACCTTCGGCGAGAACGTGATGCGCGTGCCGTGCGCCTGATCTCGCACCTCACGGGCCGCAGCCATGAGTTGGTCGAGTGGTGCCGTCAGCAGATCCATCGGCGCAGCGTACCCGCAGTGAGTTCTAAATCGAAACTGACCGTACAACGACAATGGCTACAGTCTGCGCATGGCTGTCACCGACCCTTCGTCGATCACCACGCTCGAACGCACGCTCAAGTTGGTCGGCGACCGCTGGAGCATCCTCATCATCCGTGCAGCACTACGCGGCCTGCGTCGATTCGACGAGTATCAAGCCGACCTCGGTATCGCTCGACCCATCCTCACCAACCGTTTGCGGCGTCTGGTCGACGGCGGCGTCATGGCCAAGGAGCAATACCAACAACACCCGCCGCGCTACGAATACCGACTCACGCCAGCGGGCATTGCGCTCTCACCCGCGCTCGTGGCGTTGGTGCAGTGGGGCGAGCACCACATGGACCACGGCGACAACGACGTGGTGTTGGTACACGCCCCGTGCGGCACCGAACTCGAGCAAGGCTTTTGGTGCCGCCACTGTGCGACCACGTTCGCGCCAGCAGCAGTACGAGCGACAACACGCGCCAAGAACTGACTGCCCGCCCGAGTGGCTCGTTCTAGGTTGAGACGCCCCCGATCAGCAAGACTCA
>JAPKZR010000074.1 GCA_026393695.1 Actinomycetota bacterium | reverse complement strand
GGTCACCAGTGACGACGCCATGACGGCCGATTGGGCGCGCCTTCCGTACGACTTGCTTGAGCGGATGGCGAGTCGCATCATCAACGAGGTCAAGGGAATCAACCGAGTTGTCTATGACATCACCTCGAAGCCACCGGGCACCATCGAGTGGGAATAGCGGCGATCACGGCCGCTGTGCCAGAGGTCCGTCGCTCCGTTTCGCAACATAACCGTAATATTTGGTAGATTCTTGTTTGTCATGCGTGCGCCTCGGACCATTCGATTCTGCCTCGGAATCGCCATTGCTCTGTTCGGCGGAGCAGTCTCGATTGAGCCGGTAGCCGCCGATGGCATCAGCAATCAACAGGCCGAGGTCAAGCGAGTGCTCGCCGAGATCGATGCGCTCGAGCAAAAAGAGGGGCAGTTCGCCGAGCTCGGCGTGCAGGCCCTCGATCTCAAGTCGCAACTCGACGCCGAGATCGTGGTTTCGCAAGGCAAGATCGCCGCACAGCAAGCCGAACTCAATGTGCTTGGCGGGCAACTCTCGAACGTGGCCGTGCAAAAAGTGATGGGCGGCGGCAGCGGGGCATTGGGGCCGTTGTTTACCGATCCAACTGCCATCGACGAAGGGCTGCAACGCGATCATCTTGCGCGTGTAGCGGTGAACGCTGGCGCAGCCACCACCGACGATTTTGAAGCTCTGTTGCGAGCGCTCGACAAAGAGCAGCGGTCGCTCACCAAGAAGCAGGCCAAGGCCACCGACCTCGCGGCGAACGCCGAGATCAACCGCAAGGCCGCTGACAAGGCTGGCCGCGAGGCCACAACTCGTCTCGCCAAGGCCAAGGTGAAACTCGGCTCGCTCATCGAGCAAGAGCGGCAGCGCCAAGCAGCGGCAGCAAAGCGTCAGTATCAGCAGAAGCTTCAGCAACAACAAGCCGCTGCGGCCGCCCGTAAGGGCTCGGGTAAGAGTGGCAGTGGCGCCTTTGGCGGCGGGGCTTCGCTTGGCAGCGGCGGTGGCGGCTCGTATGTTGCGGTGTCGGGACAGGCCGGCGCGGCCATCAGAGCTGCGCAGAGCCAACTTGGCGTTCCGTATCGATTCGCCTCATCGACGCCCGGCGTTGCGTTTGATTGTTCTGGTCTCACTGCGTGGGCGTGGGGAACGGCGGGGGTTTCGCTGCCACATCAATCTCGAAATCAGTACTCGTCGGTGCCTCATGTGTCTGCAAGCGATGCGCAGCCTGGCGACCTAATTTTCTATTATTCGCCGATCAGTCATGTGGGCATTTATCTCGGTGGCGGAATGATGATTCATAGCCCGCAAACCGGAACCTCGGTGAGCTACACGCAGGTGCATTGGGACAAAGTGGTCGGCGTCGGTCGACCGGGCTAGTGCCTGCTGGCGCCCGCACGATACGGTCGCTGCGTGCAGGGATTCAATGTCGCCAACATCACCAAATGGTTGCTCGCCAACATCGACAATGTCGTTGCGCCGTTCTCGGTAGAACTCATCGCTGGTGGGCGCTCGAACCTCACATTCTTGGTCACTGATGGTGCTGGTCGAAAGCTGGTGCTGCGTCGCCCACCGCTTGGTCATGTGTTGGCCACAGCGCACGACATGGCACGCGAGTACCGCATCATCGCCGCTGTTGGTAAGACGTCGGTTCCCGTGCCGCCAGCGCTCGGACTATGCACCGACCTCGAGGTCAACGACGCGCCGTTCTACGTAATGGGCCATGTCGATGGTGTTGTGCTCGACAGTGCCGAGCGTGCCGCTGCATTGCCTCGTGAGCTGCGGGTGCCCGCGAGCGAGCATCTTGTGCACGTGCTCGCCGATCTGCATGCCGTAGACATCGACGCCATTGGACTGGGCGACCTCGCTCGCCGCGAGGGATACATCGAGCGGCAGCTCAAGCGTTGGTCCACGCAGTGGGAAAACAGCAAGACCCGCGAGCTGCCCGCCCTCGACGAAGTCGCTCTGCGTCTGCGCGATCGGGTGCCTGTGCAACACGGCGTCTCCATCGTGCACGGCGACTTTCGCTTCGGCAATTGCCTCGTCGACACCACCCGCGGACAGGTTGCTGCAGTGCTCGACTGGGAGCTATGCACCCTTGGTGATCCGCTCGCCGACCTTGGCTACCTTGGCGTCTACTGGAGCGATGGCGACGAATCGTCGTCGCTTCGCGCCAACGATCCCACGCCGGCTGGCGGGTTCTTGAGCTACGCCGACGTGGTTGAGATGTACGGCAAGCTCACTGGTCGCGATGTGAGCGATGTTGCCTATTACGTTGCCTTCTCGTGCTGGCGCCTGGCCGTTATCAGCGAAGGTGTGTACGCCCGTTATATGCACGGAGCGATGGGTGATCAGGGTCTCGATCTCGCACCCATGAAGGCCGGAACCGAGGGGCTCGCCGAGCGGGCTCTTGCAGCAGTGAGGAGTTTGTCATGACACACGATCAAACAGCGGTGCTCGAGGGTTGGGCCAAGAGCGCCTTTACCGCAGCCGGATTCACGCGTGATGTCTATCGTCGCGGCAGCGGCCCAGCGGTTGTGGTTGTGCACGAGATTCCAGGTGTCACACCCGCCGTGGCAGAGTTCGCAAACAACGTTGTCGACGCAGGTTTCACCGTGGTGATGCCGTCTCTGGTTGGCACGCCCGGCCGTGGCCCGAGCGGCAGCTACATCGCGAGCTCGATGCTCAAGGTGTGTGTCGCCAAAGAGTTCACCACGATGGCGATGAAGCAGACCTCGCCGATCATTGCGTGGCTACGCGCGCTCGCGCGTTCGCTGCACAACGAACTCGGTGGACCTGGCGTGGGCGCTATCGGCATGTGCTTCAGCGGTGGTTTCGCGTTGGGCATGATGGTCGACGACATCATGGTTGCACCAGTGTTGTCGCAGCCCTCAATGCCATTTGCTGTCGGCGGAAAATCCCGTGGCGCCGATCTCAACCTGTCGCCCGACGATGCCTTGGCGATTGCCGAACGCGCAGCCCAAGGCTGTCAGGTGCTCGGGTTGCGTTTCACCGGCGACAAGCTTGTTGGCTCGCGGTTCGACTCACTGCGCGAACTATTGGGCGATGCGTTCATTGCGATCGAGCTACCCAGCGCAGCCAAGACTGATCACTCGGTGCTCACCGAGCAACGTGATGAGCCCAGTGTGCAACGCGTGCTCAGCTTCTTGCAGGACAAGCTGCTGGGCTGAGCCCAGTTGGCCCGCCGTCGGGCCAACTGTCTATGCCTTACCCAAGGCCTCGAGAGCTTGCTGTTTGGCGGCCTTGTAGTCGGCCTTGCCGTTTGGTGCACGGGGCACGGCCGAGACGAAGATCACTCGCTTGGGTGCCTTGTATCCGGCGAGTTGGCCCTTCACGGAGGCGATGATGGTGGCTTCGTCGACGGTGGCGCCCTCGGCGAGCGACGCTACTGCGGTCACGCTTTGGCCAAACTTCTCGTCGTCGACGCCCACGACCAGGCAGTCGAGAACGCCCTCTGAGCGCTTGACGGCCTCTTCGACTTCTTCGGGGAAGACCTTTTCGCCAGCGGTGTTGATGACCTG
The DNA here is from genome assembly GCA_026393695.1 of Actinomycetota bacterium. Taxonomy (GTDB): domain Bacteria; phylum Actinomycetota; class Acidimicrobiia; order Acidimicrobiales; family Ilumatobacteraceae; genus WLMZ01. The sequence goes on along the minus strand of JAPKZR010000074.1, from coordinate 8,029 downwards.
ACTGCCGCGACCGAGCAACGCCAAGCTGCCGTCGGCGTTGACCGTGGCCATGTCGCCGGGGAATGAGTAGCGCACGCCGCGGATCGTGCGAAAGGTACGCGCCGACTTCTCGGGGTCTTTGAAGTATCCGATCGGCACGTTGCCGCCCGCAGCGACCATGCCAGCCTCACCCGAACCGGCAACGACCTCGCGGTCGTCGTCGGTGAAGACCTTTGTGGTTGGAGATTGGCTGAACTTTGCGGTCTCGATGGGCATGCCTCGCATCGAGATCTGCATGCCCATGCTGCCTTCGCTCGAACCCATGGCGTCGAGCAACACAGCTTGCGGGATGAGCTCGAGCATCTCCGCTTTCACCTCGGAGGTCCACATGACTCCCGACGACACGACCATCTTGAGCGTTGTCGTGTCGTAGGGCTTGCCAGCCTCAATGGCTGCCTCGAGGGCGCGCACGATGGGCTTGGCGAACGAGTCGCCCACGATGACGACGCTGGTGGCCTTTTCGTTCTGAACAGTGGTGAGCAGTTCGTTGCTGTCGAGCGAACGCGATGGCAATGTGATGACGCTGCCACCCATGAGGTGGGGGATGAATGCGCCAAGCCACAAGCCCGTGCCATGCATGAGCGGGCAGCTGGGAATGCTGATGATCTGATTGCCCGCGCCGACGATGCCGGTGACAGCAGATGCCACGAGTGCTGCCTCGGTAATTGGTGCAGCACCGACCAGTGGGAAACCGCTGGTGATGAATCCGCCGGTCATGCCGCCCATCGCGTACATCACGCCCTTGGGCATGCCGGTGGTGCCGCCGGTGTAGAGCATGTAGATGTCTGATTCGTCGCGGGTGATGCGTGGCATCGGGTCGTAGCCGGCGACTACGTGGTCGTAGCTGCGTGCGCCATCGACCTGCCCGGCGCCGCCATCGTCGACTTCGATGAGCAGCTTGATCTTGGGTAGGCGACCGATAATTCGTGCAACGCGATCGCCGAGCGACGAATGAAAGACAAGCGCTTCTGCGTCGCTGTTATCGAGCAAGTACCAGAGTTCTTCGTCGAGGTAGCGGTAGTTCACGTTGACCGGGACGCCGCGCATCTTGAACGCGGCGTACTGGGCTTCGAGGTATTCGTTGCTGTTGTAGAGAAACAGGCCGACCTTGCTGTCGGGCACGAGACCAGCGTCGACATATGCAGCAGCGATGCGCGCCGAGCGGTTGTCGTATTCGGTCCATGTGCGGCGGGTGTCGCCGTGCACAATCGCCGTAGCGTCACCGATTACATCGGCGAGGGACTCCCACACTGTCGCAAAATGCATTTCCATGCGTGCAGCGTAGGCCGTTTGCGAAACCTGCGCTGCTATTGCAGCAACGCTGGCTGAACCGGATCAGTCGGTGGCCCAGACCAGCAGTTCGGCGCCGTCTGGTCCAGCCGTCATTGAGATCGACGCGGCGTCGGTGAGGCGCACAGCGGCTCCCTGATCGAGTGGGTAGCCGCCCTCAAGAACGGCGGTGCCCAAAGCGACAAAGGCGTGCACGTGAGGAGTCGACGGCAGCGCAACTGTTTGGCCCTCGGTGAGCCGCGCTCCCCACAGCACGGCGCCGCGCTGGTTGATGGTGATCGCCGCGTCGTGGCCCTGACCCGATGCAATCGGCACGAGTCCGCCTTTGGCGAGCTCGGCGTTGATGTCGAGTTGCTGATAGCTCGGCCGGATTCCTTTGGTGTCGGGATGCACCCACATCTGCACGAAGTGCACCTCGGTGTCGGGGCTGGGGTTTTCTTCGCTGTGGCGGATGCCGGAACCAGCAGACATTCGTTGGGCGAGGCCGGGGTACAACACGCCGTGGTTGCCTTCGCTATCGCGATGTTCGAGCGTGCCGCTGAGCACCCAGGTGATGATCTCCATGTCGCTGTGGCCGTGCATGCCGAAACCAGTTGCAGGTGCAACAAGATCGTCGTTGTTCACGAGCAGTAAGCCGTGCCCGTTGTGGTGCGGCGAGTAGTGGCCGCCGAAGTTGAACGAGTGCTTCGACTTCAACCAACCGACATCGGTGGAGAAGCGGTTATCGGCCGACTGAATTGCGATTGTCATCGGCTCATCAAACATCGTGTTGGCGGCTGCTATTCCCCGAAGCCGCGATTACCTAGCGCGGGCCGCCGTCGATGTTGAGCAAGGCACCTGTGGTGTAGCTGCTCGCTGCGCTGGCGAAGTAGAGCGCTGCGCCAACGACCTCGTTGGGTTCGCCGCCACGCTGCAACGAGAAGCCCGACTTGGCGCTGCGGCTGAATGCTTCGAGGTCCCATGCTTTGCTGATGTCGGTGAGGAACGGCCCGGGCACGATGCAGTTGACCCGAACCTTCGGGCCAAGGGTGCGCGCTAAGCCAAGGGTGAGGTTGTTGATGCCAGCCTTCGCTGCGCCGTAGACCAACTCGTTGGGAGTGGGCCGGTGCGATGCAATCGATGACACGAAGATGATTGAGCCGCCGTCGCCGTTGGCCATCTCGGTGCCCACAACTGCCGAGAGACGAAACGGGCCCTTCAGGTTCACACCAACGACTTTGTCGAAGAGATCTTCGGTGATGGCGTCGACCGATGGGTACAACGGCGACATGCCTGCGTTGTTCACGAGGATGTCGACATGACCGAACTCGGCGTAGGCGCGCTCGGCGAGTTGGTCGGCGCCACCCCATGATGCGGCGTGATAGGCAACAGCGAGGGCTCGCTGTCCGAGTGAGCGCACCTCGTCGGCCACTGCCTCGCAGTTCTCGACCTTGCGACTGGCGATGACGACGTCGGCTCCGTTTGCTGCAAACGCCAGTGCCATCTCTCGGCCCAGCCCACGGCTACCCCCGGTGACGACAGCAACTTTTCCCGATAGGTCGAACAGTTCGGTGCTCATCAGCGAATGCTGCCACATCACCCGCCCGAGTCCTTGGCTCGCTGGGGTAGCTGGTCTATGAGAACCGGGTGACGAAGCCGCGACGGCGAAAGACGTGCAGCATCCGCGCCGTGAACGCGAAGCCGGCGAGCAACATCACGAACGCGCCGATCACGCCAAGGGCAATCTCGTTGCCGGGTAACGGATTGCCGTTGAGTACCGAGCGCAACGCATTGAAGGCGTGGGTGCTGGGCAGGATGCGGGCAATGGGCTGCAGGGCGCCCGGCAGCGCGTCGACGGGATTGAACACGCCGCTGAACGCCATCAGGATGAAGTTGCTCCCCCAAATGAGAATCTCGGCACCCTGCCCGAACCGCAGCACGATGCCAATGTTGGCGATACCCGCCGACCAACCGACGATGGTGAGGATGAGTGCGATGGGCAGGATCGACCAACCGATCGAGCTCAGCTCAAAGCGGAAGAATCCAAAGGCCGTGATCGACAACGTGGCGAGTGCGAAAAGCACCTTGAATAAGCCGAATGCGGCGGTGCCCGCAAGGTATTCGAACTCGGTAACTGGCGTGGTGAGCACGTTGAGCAGGTTGCGACTCCAGGTCTCCTCAAGGAACCCGGTGCCCACCGCGATCTGGCTCTGAAACAGGATGTGAAACATCATGATTCCAGCGATGAGGTACGGAGTGCCGCTGGTGGCCGACGTGCTATTGCGCGCCACGTAGGTGCCGAGGCTGCCCCACAAAATGATGTCCATCAACGGCCAAAAACCGATGTCGAACCATCGGTGTGGGGCTCGCCACAACACATAAGCATGTCGACGCATGACGACCTGGATGCGATGCCAACTCATGCGCGCCTCGCCTCATCGGCGAGCTGCATGAACACGCCTTCAAGATCGTCGTAGCCAAAGGTTGCAGCGATTGCTGCGGGGGTGTCGTTGGCGACAACTTGCCCGTTGGCTAAGAAAATGACTCGCTCGGTGAGCATCTCGACCTCGCGCATGTCGTGGCTGGTGATGAGCAGCGCCGCTCCGGTAGATGCACAGAACTGAAGCAAGCCGGTGCGCACTCGCAGGGCTACGTCGGGGTCGAGTGACGCTGTTGGCTCGTCGAGCACGAGCAACTTCGGATTGTGCAACGTGGCTTTCACGATGCCCACGAGCGTGCGCTGCCCACTGCTCAGTGCGCTGCACAGTCGGTCGGCGAGATGGGTGATCTCGAAACGCTCGAGGGCCTCGTTCACCGCTTCCTTCTCGTTGCGCACGCCGTACCACCCAGCGAACACGCCGAGTGCCTCGCGTACTTTGAGCCGGTCGGGAAGCGGTAGGTAACCGGCGGCGAAACCCACGCTCTCCATCGCCCGTGAGCGGTGCCGCGGCAGACGGTGGCCCACGATGGTGACGCTGCCGGTGTCGGGCAGGATCGCGCCGAGCAGCATCAGCAGTGTTGTGGTCTTGCCCGCGCCGTTGGGCCCGAGCAATCCAACACGTTCGCCTGGCGACACCGTGATGGAGATGCCGCGAACGGCTTCCACCTTCTTGAAGGTTTTGCGCAGTTCGTGAGCGACGAGAACGTCGCCTGCTTGTTGCGTCATGGCGCAATTCTGCCCGACGCCCCGTCTGCCCGTCTGGATGGGCGGGGGCAACTGGGGTCGGCGGATGGAAACCGATCGGGCGTTAGACGTTGTCGATGGCGAGCGCGGCGCGCCGGCCTTCGAGAATTGCTTCGTACATCGTGCGTGGCGCCACGCAATCGCCGGCCTGCAGTTGAGCGCCGGGCAGTGGCTCGGTGGGTAGCCGGAAGCCGCAATCGACAACGGCAGCGCAGGCGATGTCGCGTCGCTCTGCGGTGAATCGGTCTTCGACCACAACGTGTCCCTGATGTACCTCGCGTAGTAGCGACCGACGCTCGATGTGCACGCCACGTTGGGCGAGGCGCACGTTGGCTGGAGCCAGATCGCCGGTGCGGCTGAGTTCGTTGCCAGCAATGTTGTCTTGCGTAATCAGCACAGCCCGCTCGCCAAGTTGCTCGGCAAGCGCCACTGCGATTGGCCCGCCAATGGGATCGAACAACACGATCTGGCCCTCGCTCGGTAACGCCGACGAATCGGCGACGGCGCGCAACACGTCGAGCACCATCTCGGATGAGTGCACTGCGTATGTGCGCACGCCGGGCAAGGATCCGGTGGCTTGCACAACGACCTCGTTGGGGCGTGAGGCAAGTTGCTGATCGGCAGCGGTGTTGAGTTCGATCGAGACGCCGTTGCGCTCGCACTCGGCAATGAGCCAGTCAACAAGCGGCAGAGCCGGGCCCGCAACGCTGGCGGCGCCGCCGAGTCGTGCAGAGCGTTCGATAATGCGCACGCTGTGTCCGCGCAGGGCAGCTACTCGGGCCGTCTCTAAGCCAGCGGGGCCGCCGCCGACTACGACCACGTTGCGCGGGTGACGCGAGCGTTGGTACCAATCGGGGTCTTCGGTCTCGCGGCCGCTGGTGGGTTCGCCGACACAACTGACAATCGGGTTGCGCGCGTCGCGTACCTGACAGCTTTGGTTGCATCGAATACATGGTCGGATCTGAGCTGCCTGATCGTTGGCAATCTTGCTCACCAACGACGGATCGGCGATCTGGGCGCGGGTCATCTCGACGGCATCGCAAACGCCATCGCCCAACGCCCATTCGGCTTGGCCCCAATCGACAACAGAGCCCTGCAAGATCACCTTGGTCGCAGGGCTGCTCTGCCGCACGGCATCGCGAACGCTGCGGCACACATCGATGTTGAAACCGGTTGGCTCATGAAAGTCGGGTCGGGTCTTTTCGATGCTGAAGATTGCGCCTCGAACCACCACGAGATAATCGAGCCCGCATGCCGCGAGTTGGGCAGCAAGAGACGGAGCAGCATCGGGAGTGATGCCGGCCCAGGGTGCAAGCTCGTCGCACGACAAGCGCAAACCAAGCACGCGATCAGCGCCCAGGCTCGCTCGCACGGCGTCGATGACTTTGCGCGCAAGGAGCAGGCGGTCGGTGCCCCATTCGTCGCCGCGTTGATTGGTGAGACCCGACAGGAATTGGCGGATCAAGCTGTGTTGCCCGGCGTTGATTTCGACGCCGTCGCAATCGGCCTGGGCGGCAACCTGAGCAGCGGCACCAAACCCAGCGACTACGGCAGCGATGTCGTCGGCTTCCATCCACTTCGGCACTTCGCGGCTGTTGACCTCGGGCACCCGCGATGGAGCCCAGAGTTCGCGTTGGCTGTAGGCCGATGAGCCTTGGCCGCCAGCGTGATCGAGCGAGGCAATGAACAGCGAGCCATGGTCGTGGCACGCCGTAGCAGCGAGTTGCCAACCGGCGCCACACCGCTGAGCCAACGGCGAACGTTCGTAGGGCCAGTCGCTTTCGTGCACGCTGGCGCCTTCACCCACCACAATTGCGCAGCCGCCTTCGGCGCGCCTCGCAACGTAACGAACCCAGCGCTCGGGCAACGTGCGCGAGTCGTCGGCAAGGTTGGTGACGTGTGGCCCGAACATCACGCGGTTCTGGGCAGCTCGTGGTCCGAGCTGGATCGGTTCGAGGAGATTCATGGCCTACTGATTCTTGCCGAGGGCGAGTTCTTCGCGCCGTATCAGCCGCTTGATGTTCTCGATATGACGCGCCAACACGAGCACGCCGAGGGCGACGATTGCACAAATCTCCCAAGCTGGTGCGCCAACGAGGGCTGCGCCGACGGGCAGCAACACGATGATCGCTATCGAGCCAATGGATGCCTTCTTGGTGAGCTTGCTGACAGCGAGCCACACCGCAGTGAGAACCACCGAGACAAGTGGCTGCAGCACAAACATGGCGCCGCCGACGGTGGCGACCCCTTTGCCGCCTGCAAAGCGCTTGCCGCCGAAGCGACGCGCTACAGGAAGCATGTGCCCGAGCGTGGCTGCAGCGACGCACACGTATGCCGTGAAGCGGCCATCGATGAGCCAACCGCCACCGGCTGCGACGGCGCCTTTAGCTGCGTCGAGTGCGAACACGAGGACGCCGCGTTTCCAGCCGAGAACACGGCTGACGTTTGAAGCGCCAGGGTTGCCGGAGCCATGAGCGGTGATGTCGACGCCGCTGGCCCGCGCCACCATCGCCGCGCTGGGGAACATTCCCAACAGGTATGCCAGTGGCACGAGCAGCACGATGATCAATGACACGTCTTCATTGAACATCATTGCGGCGGCTCAGAGCGTGAGCTCAGCTGACAACGCTGAGTTTGCGCGAGGCCGACAGCGACACGGATACAGGCTTGCTGTGGTCCATCGCAGGCTTCGGGTTGAGCGCAGCGTTGACACCTTGCAGGGCTTGATCGCCGTGGCCGGTAACGCATTCGGGGTCTGGGCCATCGAGCGGAAGGCCGGTAAAGAACTTGGCAGCCATGCAGCCACCCTGACACGCGTCGTAGCTGCCGCAGCTTGAGCACGCACCGGCCGACTGTGGCTCGCGCAGTTCGAGGAACAACGGGCTCTGCTTCCAGACGTGGCTGAAGCCGCCCTCGTCGCGAACCGAGCCGGCCTTGAACTCGTCGTGAATGACGAATGGGCAGGCATACACATCGCCGATTGGATCGATGAGGCAAACCACTCGGCCAGCGCCGCACATGTTGAGACCTGGCAGCGCATCGCCCAGCGCATTGAGGTGGAAGAACGAGTCGCCGGTGAGCACGTTGTCGCCATGGGCCATCAGCCAGTTATAGATCTGGCGTTGTTGCGCATTGGTTGGGTGTAGGTCGTGCCACGTATCGGCGCCGCGACCGCTGGGACGCAGGCGGGTGATGCGCAACTGTGCGCCGTACGAATCGGCGAGGGCCTTGAACTCGTCGAGTTGATCGACGTTGTGGCGGGTGACGACCACGCTGATCTTGAATGGCCCAAAGTTTGCGGCGGCCAAGTTGTCCATTGCCCGCCGAGCCATCTCGTAGCTACCCGGGCCGCGCACGGCATCGTTGGTGACCGCGTCGATGCCGTCGAGGCTGATCTGGATATCGAGGTAATCCATTGCGGCGATGCGCCGTGCCTTTTCGGCGTCGATGAATGCGCCGTTGGTAGAGAACTTGACGCCAATGCCGTTGCCGATGGAGTACTCGAGCAACTCGAAGAAGTCGCGGCGCACCATTGGT
>JAPKZR010000047.1 GCA_026393695.1 Actinomycetota bacterium | reverse complement strand
GTACTCGGCCCGCATCGGCGAAGGCCTCATCTACGACCTGCGCGTGGCCTTGTTCGACAAGGTGCAGCGCATGCCCATCTCGTTCTTCACACGCACCCAAACCGGCGCTGTCATCAGTCGATTGAATAACGACGTCATCGGTGCTCAGTCGGCCGTCACCAGCACCCTTGGCAGTGTGGTGAGCAACGTGGTGGTGCTCACCACAACGCTTGGCGCGATGGCTGCGCTCGAATGGCGCCTCACCCTGCTGTCGTTGGTGGTGCTTCCCATCTTCATCATTCCGGCCAAGCGCGTGGGCAAGCGACTGCAGATCATCGCCCGTCAGCAAATGGAATTCAATGCGCAAATGAACACCCAGATGACCGAGCGCTTCAACGTGAGCGGCGCGATGCTCGTGAAGCTGTTTGGGCGCCACGACCGCGAGGTCAACACGTTCGCGAAGCGGGCAGCCGGCGTACGCGACACCGGCATCAAAGCAGCCATGTACGGACGCGTGTTTCTTGTAGCGCTCGGCCTCGTGGGAGCGCTTGGCGCTGCTGCGGTCTACGGCTTCGGCGGTCAACTCGCGATCTCGCGCACTATCTCGGCCGGAACATTGGTGCTGTTGGCCACATTGGTGTCACGCATTTATCAACCGCTCACCGGACTCACGAACGCACGCGTCGATCTGATGACCGCGTTCGTCAGCTTCGAGCGTGTGTTCGAAGTTCTCGACGCGCCCGTCGCCATCGTCGATTCGCCAACAGCCACCGAGCTCACCAATCCAAAGGGTTCGGTCGAGTTCGCCAACGTCACCTTCCGCTACCCGGCTGCTTCGGCTGTCTCTATCGCGTCGCTTGAGGCCCCCGGTCCACAAGGAGCCGACCCAGATCGCGATGTGCTGCGCAACCTGTCGCTCACCATCGCACCCGGCGAAACCGTTGCGCTCGTTGGCTCATCGGGCGCCGGCAAGACAACCCTCGCATCGCTCATCACGCGCTTGTACGACGTGACCGGTGGCGCCGTGCTGGTCGATGGTCACGATGTTCGTTCGCTCACCGGCGAGTCATTGCGCGCCGCCATTGGTGTGGTGTCGCAAGATCCGCACCTGTTCCACGAGAGCATCGAATCGAACCTGCGCTACGCCAAGCCCGACGCAACCATTGCCGAGCTCGACGAAGCGTGCCGCGCTGCTCGTATCTACGACACCATCGCCGCGTTGCCCGATGGCTACGCAACGATTGTTGGCGAGCGTGGCTACCGCTTCAGCGGCGGCGAGAAGCAACGCCTGGCGATTGCGCGCATGTTGCTGAAGAACCCCGCCGTGATGATTCTCGACGAAGCCACCAGCCATCTCGACAACGAGAACGAGGCACTTGTGCAAGCCGCGCTCGACAACGCCCTGCGCGGCCGCACTGCGTTGGTCATCGCGCACCGGCTCACCACCATTCGCGACGCCGACCGCATTGTGGTGCTCGACGATGGCCAGCTGGTCGAGCAGGGAACCCACGACGAGTTAATGGCCCTCGGTGGGTTCTACGCCCGCCAAGAGCAGACCAACTAGTCGCTCAAGCGCCCTGAACTCGATCACGCCGACCGAGCTCGCAATGCCGTTGACTTTTGGTTCGTCGGTGTGATGTTTCAAGTGTCGTAGAGTGACGGCATGTCACGCCTTGAGCGAATCGCGTCTGACCCGAATATTTGTCATGGACAGCCGGTTATTCGCGGGCTGCGGTATCCCGTCGAGATGATCCTTGAGCTCTTGGCATCAGGTATGTCGAACGCCGAGGTCCTAGCGGACTACCCGGATCTCGAGCACGACGATCTTCTCGCCGCCCTGGAATACGGTGCTCTCGCCGCCGGTGTTCGCTAGACCTCTCGATTAGGCCCGCAGACGCGTCTGAATCCGATGCGGGCGTCCCCCTGGGGGTGCGGCGCTGAAACTCTATAACACCCCTTGGGCATGATCGCCGAATGAACACTGCTCTTACTGTCGCCGTCACCGCCATCGTGGTGCTGCTTGTGTGTCTCGTGCTGATGAGCAGGCAGCAGCTCGGCACCCAAAGCGCCACAGCTACCGCCGATCTGTCGGCCAAGAAAGACATCATCGATGCTCGCCTTGGCCAGATCCAGACCGAGGTTCGCAGCGACATCGACCGGCTGGTGTCGATCATCAGCCAACTTGGCGATGCCACCTCGCAACGCTTTGGGCAGGTCGATCAGTCGCTACGAGATCACGTCGAAATCACGCGACGGCTCTCCAGCACAACGCAAAGCCTTGGCGAAGCACTGGCCAGCCCCAACAACCGCGGTCAATGGGGCGAGCGCATGGCCGAAGACATCATTCGTTCGGCTGGTCTCATTGAGCACAAGCAATACCTCAAACGCACTGCAGTGGCTGGTGCCGAGCAGGGCATCCCCGACTTCACGTTTCTGCTCCCCAAGGGTCACGTGCTCTTCATGGACGTCAAGTTCCCCATGGCCGCGTACCTTCGCTATCTCGATGCCGAAACCGACATCGAGCGAAGCACACATCGGGCCACCTTCTTACGCGATGTACGCATGCGCGTGAAAGAGCTCGCCAAGCGCGAATACGCATTAGCCGACACTCGGCCCGCGGTCGACAACGTGTTGTTGTTCGTACCCAACGAAACCCTCAGTGCGTTCATCCACGAGACCGACCCCGATCTCATTGACGAAGCAATGAAACAACACGTGGTCATTTGTTCGCCGCTCACCCTGTTTGCGTTTCTCGGTGTCATTCGCCAAGCCTTCGACAACTTCATGATCGAGCAGACCAGCCACGAGATGTTGCAGATTCTTGGCCAGTTCGGTCAACAGTGGACCAAGTACAGCCAGGCGGTCGACAAAGTGAAGCGCCAGTTCGACACGGTGGCCAGCTCGTTTCACGAACTCGCGGGCACACGGCGCCGAGCGCTCGAGCGGCCACTCAAAGATCTCGAGGCGTTACGCCTCAATCGTGGGGTTACGGTAGAAGGCGAACTCTTCGGCACTACGGTGCTCGAAATCGACGAACACATCGACGAACACATCGACGAACACATCGACGAACTCGCGTAGCTCACTCACCTGAGTTCGTTGATCTCCTAGGGGAACCAACATGGCCGATTCCGCCGGCACCGAACAATCCATCGTGCTGCAATCCAACGAGACCAGCACAACTCGTGTTCCGCTGTGGTGGGGCATCCTCACCGGCCTCATCGCTGCCGGGGCCGGCCTCGCAGCGGGCGAGTTCGTGGCCGGCATGTCGCGGCAGTTGCGCTCACCAATCGTCAGCGTGGGCGACCGCGTCATCGATCACGTTCCCAAGGGTCTCAAAGAGTGGGCCATCCGATCATTCGGCACGAGCGACAAAGCCGTTCTCATTGCCACCATTTTCGTGGTCATTGCAATCGCCGCAATGATCGTCGGCGTGGTCACGGTTCGCGGCCGCACCGATTTGGGCATCGCCTTCGCCGTCTTGTTCGGAGTGCTCGGTGGCAGCGCCAGCGGCATTGGCCGCAACACCAAAGTCATCGGCGTGCTTCCCTCGTTGGTGGCGGGCGCAGTCGCTGCCGCGGTCCTGGTCTACGGCCACCGCCTGACCCAACCACGAACCAGATCCGGCGCATCGCCCACAACAGCCGCGGCACCAGTGGCGCAGAGCATGCTGCCCGCCGTCGGACTCAACCGCCGTCGGTTCCTCGTGTCCACCGGTGGCATTGCGGTAGCCGCAGCCGTAGTCGGGTCTGCTGGCCGCAGCATGCAGGGTCGCTTCAACACAGCGCTCGAGCGGGTTGGTGTGCGGTTGCCCGCACCCAAAACGTCGCTGCCCGCACTCCCTACAGATCCGGCCCTCACAACCGAGGGCCTCTCGCCGCTGATCACGCCCATCAACAGCTTCTACCGCATCGATACCGCACTCTCGTTTCCAAACGTCTCGCTCAAATCGTGGCGGTTACGCATCACCGGCCTCGTCGATCGTGAGCGCACGTATACATACGACGAACTTCTCGATCGCGAACTCATCGAGCGTGACATCACCATCGCGTGTGTCTCGAACGAAGTTGGCGGCGATTTGGTGGGCAACGCTCGCTGGATCGGTTGCCGACTCGACGATCTACTTGCCGACTCGGGCATCAAGCCCGAAGCCGACCAGATCATGGGTGTCTCGGTCGACGAGTTCACCGCTGGCTTTCCGGTTGCCGCGCTCGATGGTCGCGATTGCATCGTTGCCTTCGGCATGAACGGCGAACCGTTGCCCATCAAGAACGGCTTCCCTGCGCGGCTCATCGTGCCCGGCCTGTACGGCTACGTGTCAGCCACGAAGTGGCTCTCCGAAATTCGTCTCACCCGCTTCGACACCGAACAGGGCTACTGGGTGCCGCGCGGTTGGTCGGCGCTTGCGCCAGTAAAGACCCAGTCCCGCATCGATCGGCCGGGCACCAACATTGCCGCCGGCACGGTGGCCATTGCTGGCGTGGCGTGGGCCCCCGAATTGGGTATCGAGCAGGTCGAAGTGCAGATCAACGACGGCTCGTGGCAAGCCACTGCCCTTGGTCCGTCACTCAGCAACGACTCGTGGCGGCAATGGTGGATCAGTTGGGATGCAACGCCCGGCCAACACCTGATTCGCTGCCGCGCCACCGACGGCAGCGGCGCAACGCAAACCGAACAGCGCGCCGACGTGGCTCCCGACGGCGCAACGGGTTGGCACACCATTCGCGTCACTGTTGCGGGCTAACCCAACGGTGGCCGCTTCGTTCGGGCAGAATCGGCAGGTGACTCAGCCAGCCTTCGAATTCGAGTCCCCCGCCGACGCTGAATACACGTTCTCGGTTGGCGAACTCTCCGACACCATCAACGCCACGCTCAAAGATCGTTTCGGCGACGGTGTTTGGGTTCGCGGCGAGATCCAGGGCTATGCCGAACGTGGCCCTCACGTGTACTTCCGCATCGTCGAAAACCGAGACAACGCCAAAGCCGTGCTCGACGTGTCGTTGTTCGCCAACAACAGGGCCCGCCTTCGGCCACTGCTGCAAACACACCGGTTGCAGCTTGGCGACGGCATGAAGGTTCGGGTCTTCGGCACGGTCGATCTCTATGCGCCCACCGGCCGAATCAGCTTGAAGATGTCGGGTATCGATCCGCGCTACACGCTCGGCGAAATGGCTATCGAGCGCGACGAAATCATTCGCCGACTCGTGGCATCGGGGGCGTACGACGCCAACCGGCAGCGCCCGCTGACGCTCGTGCCGCTACGCATCGGCGTGGTCACCAGCGAGGGCAGCGCTGCGTGGCACGACTTCACCAAAGAACTCGAACAAAGCGGCTACGGCTTCACCCTCAACGTCATCGACGTGCGCGTGCAGGGCGACCAAGCGGCGCGCATGGTCACCGCAGCAATCAACCAATTCGCAGCGCGCACCGACCTCGATGTCATCGTCGTCATTCGTGGTGGCGGCTCCCGATCAGAACTCGCTGCGTTCGACGCCGAGTCCATCGCGCTGGCCATCGCCCAATCGCCGTTGCCGGTATTCACCGGCATCGGTCACGAGATCGACAAGAGCATCGCCGACGAAGTCGCGCATCTGGCATTCAAAACTCCCACCGCCTGCGCAGGCGGGCTCATCGAGCGCGTGCAGGCCTTCGCTCAACACAGTGAGTCCGCGTGGGCCTCGCTGTGCGCACTTGCGACGCGCCAGGTAGGCCAAGCATCGTCGGGGCTGCTTGAGACCGCTCGGCGCATTCAACAACGCACCGTGGCCGCCGTAGAGCGCAGCGATCAGCGCCTCACCGACCGGGCCAATCGGGTCACCATGTCGTGCACCCGCTCGCTCGATCAGGCCAGCACCCAGCTTGGCGTCGCCAGCGCCCGCCTTGGTCGGCGCGGCGTGCAGTTGGCCAACCAAGAACTGCAGACACTCAGCCAAATCGAGGCACGCGTCAGGCTGCTCGATCCAGTGCACACGCTGGCGCGCGGCTGGAGCCTCACCCGCTCGGCCGACGGCCGCGTTGTGCGCAGCGCCGCCGATCTCGCTGTTGGCGACACGATGATCACCACGTTCGCTGACGGCCAAGCCCACAGCACCATCGCCGCCATTCAGACCACGCCGTCACCCCAATCTCCAGGAGACCCACCATGACCGACCCGACCAACGCCCACGCGGCAATCGACTCGCTCGGCTACGCAGCAGCGCTCAGCGAGCTCGAAGCGATCTTGGCCGAACTCGAACGAGACAATGTCGATGTCGATCGGCTCGCCAGCCAAGTGCAGCGCGCCAGCGAACTCATCCGCCTGTGCCGCGAACGAATCGGCAACGCCAAGCTGCAGATTGAGCATGTCGTGGCCGAGCTGGGCGCCTGATCCAGCACAGCCTCAACGCACCGTGAGACTCGCCCCACTACGGCCGCTAGCCTGACCACGTGGTTCCTGTCGCGCCGGCGTCGCTCGCTCACATTGCTGCTCGCGTCGACACGCGCCTACGGGCAATCATCGATATCGAAGACGCCCGCTGGTCAGCACTCGACCCCACCTTGGCCGATCCCTTCATCGCTATTCGCGGGCTCGTGCTCGGCGGCGGCAAGCGACTGCGTCCAGCGTTTTGCCACTGGGGTTTTGTCGGCGTCGGCGGCGACCCCGAGGACCAACAGATCATCGATGCCGGCGCCGCGCTCGAACTGCTGCATGCGTTTGCCTTGTTCCACGACGACGTCATGGACGGCTCGGCCACCCGCCGCGGCGAGCCCACTGTGCATACCGTGCACGAAGAGCGTCACGCTGGCGAATGGGCGGGCGAGCCACGTCGCTACGGCGAGGGTGTCGCAATCCTCGTGGGCGACCTCACGTTTGTCTACGCCGATCAATTGATGCGCGGCGCCTCTGGCCCGGCTTGGGACATCTGGAACGAACTCCGCATTGAGCTGAACATCGGTCAGTATCTCGACATCGTCGGGTCGGCTCACCGCGAACGCCGCTGGGAGAAGGCCGCGCAGATCTGTCGCTACAAGAGCGGCAAGTACACCATCGAGCGCCCGCTGCATTTGGGCGCATTGCTCGCTGCCCCCGAACGGGCCGACGAATTGCTCGCTCCCCTGTCGGCGTTTGGCCTTCCCTTGGGCGATGCATTTCAAATGCGCGACGACGTGCTCGGCGTCTACGGCGACACGCTCGTCACTGGCAAGCCCGTGGCCGACGACATCCGCGAAGGCAAGCCCACTCCCCTGATGGCATTGGCCTGCGCAGCGGCCACACCCGCGCAGAATGCGGTGCTCGAACTCGTCGGTGAGCCCGGGCTTACCAGCGAAGAGATCGCTTCAGTGCAACAAGTCATCATCGACACTGGCGCGCTTGCTCAGCTCGAGGCACACATCAGCCACCTCACCGACATTGCGCTTGCTTCGCTCGACACCATTCCGCTGAACGCGCAGGCACGAGACGAACTGGCACAGCTCGCCCACTACGTGAGCTGGCGCGACATCTAATCAAGCCCGTGTGGGTGGGGCGCTACGGCACCTGCGAATAGACAGCCAAGGCCTCACGAACGCTGGCCTGTGCTACGCCAACTTCGTCGGCCACAGCTGCAAGCCACGGCGGACGCACCACGGCTGCCACCGTGATTGGCTCGTCGATGTCTGAGCCCTCGACCGCCATGCGCACGAACAACGTTGCGTAGTCGGGCGGACGAAGGTCTCGTGACATCTCGAACAACACGTACGGATCTGGTGGCGTGGCGCGAGGCTCAAGCACCAAAAAGCTTGACGACGTGGGTTGCACCGCACCTCCGGCCAAACCGGGGCCGTCGGCCAGCACGGCGCCGCGCACCGATGCAGCGCGAGCGCCAGCAAGTTGCAGCGCGATGTAAGCACCGAGTCCTCGGCCCACCACGGTGACCTCACCCAACGCAGCGAGCGCCGCATCGGCATCGGCTAACAACATCTCGGCGCTGTATCCGCCGCCGCGAGGCACTGTCGATTGGCCGTGGCCGGTGAAATCGAGCGCAGCAATAGGACCCACCCAATCACTGCACCACGCCGGTTCTGCGATTGGCGCATGATCACCAAGGCTGTGCAACAACAGCAGCGAGCGACCTTCGCCCTCACGCAAGTGGTGCAACGCCAACGAGACCTTGCCGTGACGCAACATCGATACGCGGCTCATGCGACACCACCAAGGAAATCGAGAACCATGCGCGACACAAGTTCGGGCTGCTCAATGTGGACGAAATGGCCAACGTTTTCGAGTACCTCGCAACGCCCACCATCGGGAAGATAGGCGGCAACGTGACGTGGCAACGTGCCCCAACCCATCTCTTCGAGTTCGCGACCCAAGATGCCAAAGAACGGCATTGGCAAGCCAGGCAACCGCGAGATCGTCCACTCAGGACGCCACGGACCAAACCCACCAAATCGCATGGCAGGGTCGATCTTCCATCGCCAGCCGTCGGCGTCGTGACGCGCTCCAACCGACACCAGATGGCACAGCCACTCATGCGACAGCCGTGGGTTCATTCGGCCGCGGCGACGGGCAAGATCTTCGAGTGTTCCTGGCTTGCGTGTAGCGCTGCTCACGGTGCGACGGTCGTCGAGCCAACGCTGCACATCGCCGGTCATCATGCGAGTGCGTTCGTGATCGGACACATCGGGGATGCGGCGCTTGTAAGGAATGCCATCGATGTTCACGAGATGACTGAAGCGAAACGGCTGAGCATCGGCGAGCTGAATCATCAGCGCGCCACCCTTTGAGTGGCCAAGCACCGGCGCTGCTTTGGTGGTGATGTGATCCATGACGGCCATCGCATCGCGCATGTCGCCGTCCCACGAATAGAGCTCAGTGTGATCGCTATCGCCATGGCCGCGCTGATCCCAGCTGATGACGCGCCAACCGGCAGCCGCGAGCAATGGCGCAAACACGTCGTAGGTACGCGCAAAATCGAAACCGCCGTGCACCACGAACAACGGATCGGCGCGCTCGTCGCCCCATTCGTGAACTGCAATCTTCAACTGACCTGCAGCAACGAAGTAATCGCGATCGGGTGCATGCGCACCGGGGTAATAGCCAACGGGGGCGTCAGAAGGAGAGTTTGACTGCACCTCGTTGAATCTACGCGTAGCATGACCGCAATGAGGTATTACGAGCGCACCGCAGGACTCTTCGTAGTCATCACCTGCGCCGCAGTGTTTGCGGGCTGCGCCGATACGGGTCGCTCGGCGAACGATACGTTGCCGCCCATCCTCACCACCACGAGCACCACTACATTGCCAGAGACCACCACCACGATCCCCAAGACCTATGTCATCCAGTCGGGTGACTCGCTGTCAGAGATCGCGAAACTGTTCGGGGTCAGCGCGGCCGCTCTCGCTGCATTCAACAACATCACCGATCCCGACAAGATCGAGGCTGGGCAAGTGATCAGCCTGCCGCAGCCCGGCGCAACCGTGCCCACCACAACGCCACCTGCGCCCACCACACCGAAGGCCACCATCGCAACGGCCGTGCCAACCGCCACCACCACAGCTGCTCCGTGACCTCGCCGCCGCGTTCTACACTGCGTACATGACGACGTTTTGGCCCACACAGGAGCACTGGTCAGTCAGCATTCCGCTGCACACTCCGCATCCGCGGTTGCCTGCACTTGATGCCACCGGTTTTGTTCAGCTGTCGCCAGCACCGTTTGAGGTTCCGGCTGTCGAGTACGAGTCGCTTGAGTATCTCGATTGGAAGAGCGGCGGCGACACCAACTTTGCTCCGCTTGCTTCTGCCGATGGCGAACTCGATTGCCGTGGCTTTTGGGACAAGGGCAAGACCGACAAAGACGCGCTGTGGACCTCGAACGCCGAGCTCGCCCCCACACTCAAGAACTACGTCGCCGATGTGGGCGCCAACTTCGGTCGAGTGCGCATCATCAAGCTGCAGCCACAAGACCGCGAGCAGGCAATCCGCAGCATTCATCGCGACGACAACAACCGTTTCAATCCCGACAACGAGGGATGGGTGGTGCGCTCATGGGTCGAGCTCACCGATAACCCCGACAGCTACATGTTGCTGATGGACAACGGCGCCGACGGCCTGCCCGACCCCACAACCGAAGTGCGTGTGCCGCTGCACCGCGGCGCCCGATTCGTTGTCGACACACAGCGGCTGTGGCACGTGGTTGTGCACCCAGGCACCAGTGCTCGCTATGCGCTGATCACCAGCTTCGAGAGCGGCCCCGTGCTTGAGCATTGGGTGCACCGCGAGCTCGGCGTCTCTGCCTAAAGCCCACGCGCAATCGTGAGGACTGCCGGCTACGACTTCGGCAGCGTTTGCGGCAGCGTCCGCGCCAACGCTTCGAGTAACTCGCGCTGCGCCCCAGCTTCGGGTCCGGCCATCGGACGATGCGCTCCAACATGCGCCACGGCCCGTTCGCGTTCGAAGCCCATTGCCATCAACAACGCCGCAGCCATCGTGCCGGCGCGACCAATGCCAGCACCGCAATGCACCAACAACGTGTCGCCTCGCGCGATGCGGCTGTGCAGATCGACGATCAACCCTGCGGCCGCATCGATCGGTGGCGCGCCAAGGTCGGGGATCGGAAACCACACCGCTCGCTGCGGTGTCTGATGCTGCAGCCACGCGACATAGTCGGGATAGCGAACCTCGAGTTCAGCGCGCTGATTCAGGCACACAACCGTGGTTGCACCAACCTGTTGCATCGCAGCCTCAGCATCGGGGCCAACGAAATGTTTGCCGCACAGCCACAGCGCGCCCTGATCAAGCGGCAGTGGAATGCGGTCGACGCCGCCGTGGCGTGATCGCTCAGACACCTGCACGGTGGCTTGCGGCAAGCTCGGCGATGTCGCGCATGATGCGGCTGAGTTCGTAATCCTTTGGCGTGTAGCAACGCGCGACACCGATTGCTGCGAGTCGCCGCTGGTCTACCTCGGGGATGATGCCACCCACCACTACTGGCGAATCGACACCGAGCGCCGCAAGGCACGCCATCACGTCGGGCACCAACGCCAGATGCGAACCGCTGAGAATCGACAGGCCGATCACATCGGGGTCTTCGTCGCGAGCCGACGCTGCGATCTGCTCAGGGGTCAGGCGAATGCCGCTGTACACAACTTCCATACCCGCGTCGCGGGCGGCCACGGCAATCTGCTCAGCGCCATTGGAGTGACCATCGAGACCCGGCTTGGCAACCAGAAACTTCGGAGGTCCGCCCGGAATCGAGCGAACAAACTCGGCAACCGAAGCGAGCTCGTGGGTACGCCTACCGGCGGCTGCGGCCACTCCCGTTGGGGCGCGGTATTCGCCGAACACCGAGCGCAATGCGCTGGCCCACTCGCCGGTAGTACCGCCAGCGCGAGCCAGCTCGATCGAGGCGAACATGATGTTTTCGTCGCCCTCGGCAGCAGCGCGCAACGCTGCAAGCGCGGTCTCGACCGCTGCGTTATCGCGGTTCGCGCGCCACACGCGAATGTCGTCGATGGCCTCTTGCTCAACGCCTTGATCGACAACCATGATGTTGCCTTCGCCACCCAATGGGCTGTCGGTGGTCTCTTCGTAACTGTTCACGCCCACCACGGTCTGAGCGCCCGACTCGATGCGACGGGTGCGCTCTGCCATTGAGCGCACCAAGCGACCCTTGAGTTCGTCGACCGCTTCGAATGCGCCACCGAGTGAGAGCACATCTTGCAACTCGGCCCACGCAGCGTCACGAAGGGCGTTGGTCTTGGCCTCGATGACCACAGAACCATCGAAGATGTCTTCGTACTCGAGTAGGTCGGTCTCGAACGCCAGAACTTGCTGCATGCGCAGCGACCACTGCTGGTCCCACGGCCGCGGCAAGCCAAGTGCCTCGTTCCATGCCGGAAGCTGCACGCTGCGCGCCCGGGCATTTTTCGACAAGGTGACAGCGAGCATTTCGAGCACGATGCGCTGCACGTTGTTCTCGGGCTGAGCCTCGGTGAGACCCAACGAGTTCACCTGAACGCCGTAACGGAAGCGACGCGCCTTGGCATCGGTGACGCCGTAACGCTCGAGCCCGATGCGCTCCCACAGTTCGGTGAAGGCGCGGAGCTTGCAGGTTTCTTCGATGAAACGGATGCCAGCGTTCACGAAGAACGAGATGGATCCAAAGACTTGGGTGAACTGCTCGGGCTCAACCTGGCCGCTGTCGCGAACCGCATCGAGCACACCAATGGCCGTAGCCAACGAGTACGCGATCTCTTGTACCGGCGTGGCCCCAGCCTCTTGCAGGTGATAAGAGCACACGTTCATTGGGTTCCACTTCGGCGCGTTCTGCGCGCACCACGCCACCATGTCGACAATGAGTCGACGCGAGGGCTCGGGGGCGAAAATGAACGTGCCTCGGCTGAGGTATTCCTTGACGATGTCGTTCTGGGTGGTGCCACGCAGCGCCACGGGCGCAATCCCTTGCTCGTCGGCGTTGGCCACGTAGAGCGCCAACATCCACGCCGCTGGCGCGTTGATGGTCATCGACGTGTTCATCTTGTCGGGCGGAATCGAATCGAGCAGCGTGCGCATGTGGCCGAGGTGCGACACCGGCACACCCACCTTGCCGACCTCGCCGCGGGCCAGCACATCGTCAGGGTCATAACCCGTTTGTGTGGGCAAGTCGAAGGCAATCGACAGACCAGTCTGGCCCTTCGAAAGATTGGTGCGATACAACTCGTTCGAGGCTCGCGCGGTGGAGTGACCCGAATAGGTGCGCATCAACCATGGTTCGTCGCGTGGCGCGTTGGCGTCATTGCTGTCGTTCATGCAGCAAGTGTTACCTGTGAGTAGGCCGAACTTCTACCTGCACGGTGGAACCAGGTGCACCAACAGTGATTGTCCATCCATACAGATCGAGCGACGAACCCGATTTCGACAGCAACTGCAGATGCGGCGCCACGCTGCCAAGCGTTGTCTGGGTGCGTTCGCTCACCCGATCTGAACCCTCGATCAGATGCACCGCTACCCCAGACGCTGGAAGAAAATCGTTGAAGCCGTCGGCGGTCAAATACTCGATCGTGAGAAACGACGTCTCGGTGAGACCAATCGCCAGCAACCGCACGCCGCTGTCGCCAGTAGACGGCCAGAGCTCGAAATCGCCACCAGTGGGGGCCGCCACAACAACATCGTCGGCGGTCATCCAACCCAGCGCGAGCCGATTGATCGCAAGCGTGTCAGGCCCATTGCGACGCTCAGGGTTCACATCGCGAGGCGACGCGCTGTTGCTCATCAGGTCGATACCGCTGGCGTGTTCGTCGGCGCTTTGCGAATCGCCGCTATGTGGCAGCCCAAGCGTGTGTCCGATCTCATGCTCGGTGAGATCGACCGCTGGCACCGCCCCCCACGAAGCGTGAAAGTCGGAGGCGCCTACATACAGCGCGCGTCGGGTCTGGCTGGCCGAGCAGAAGTCGATATTGCATGGTTCGCCTTGGCGCCCCCAACCGCCGGCCTGATTGGGCAGATGCTCGGCCGTGGCCACCACCATCACCGCCGAAGTGGTGGGTGCACTGCTGTCGATGGCCCGCTCGACACAGCTGTCGTGGGTCTCGGTTGCAGCCATCGACAACGTTTGCCCAGCCACGAACTGAGGGGTATAGAGGTCGTGCGACAGGGTGACGAAGTAGGGCGTCACGTTGTCATTCAGCCGGGTCACAAGATCTTCGGGGGTCAACTTCAGGCGTTGCGTGAGCCGCCCATAGATCGGGTCGCTGGTCGTGAGCGGCACATCGCAGATGAACACCTCAAACCGATCGTTGGCCGGAGCATGATTCGCCCCGGCGATCAACCTGAGGGCGCGGGGCCAATCGGCTTGGGCAACCGCGCTCGATGGTGGCGGCGACGCGACCTGCGAACATCCGACGGCACCGACACCTACGCTGAGCAGCGCAATGGACCCGAAAAAGAATTTTAAGAATTTCCTAAAGAATCGCTCAAGTTCCTGAAATCGCTGCCGATATCTACAGCAGTACCGACACACACACGGCATGTGCGTCGGTCGAGAAGTGGGTCCTGGCCTCTTCTCATTTGGTGTACCGGTGTCGGAAGTGGCGGAATGCTCCGACACCGGTAACCATCCCCCCTGAGTTGCGGAAATGACCCTCACGCTGGTCGTATCGCTTCTTCGAGCAACTCGAGATAGCGCTCACGGGACACATCTACTGCGCCCATCGACGTGAGATGCGATGTAGTCCACTGCACATCGAACAGCGTCACGTTGGCTGCGTTGAGCTCTCGTAATAGCGCCACCAATGCCACCTTTGATGCGTCGCGAGCCGCAGAAAACATGCTCTCGCCGGCAAAGAATCGGCTGATCTTCACCCCATAGAGACCGCCCACGAGTGCATTGTCGGCGTCGAAGACCTCGACGCTGTGCGCCCAACCCATTGTGTGTAACCGCTCGAACGCATCGATGAACTCACGATTGATCCATCCGTGCGGCCGACGCGGATCGCCGCACTGGGTCATCACCTCGCGAAAGCACGTGTTGAAGCGAACCTCAAAGCGGCGACAGCTCTTGCGAAGCGACGTGGAGACAACCAGACCATCGAGCGGAATGATGCCGCGCGGATCTGGAGACCACCATGAAATTTGGCGACGGCCGGCGGGCATAGGAAACATGCCGCGGCTATAGGCATCAAGCAATGTGCCCGGATCGAGATCGGCCCCGATTGCGGCGACGCCATCGGCATCGGCGGTTCGAGGGTCGGGCAGTTGCCACCGAGTGGGCGGCGGCCAGATCAGCTCGGTGTCGAAGACGGGCACTTCACCAGCATGCCCGAACATGCGCTGTGCCTAGCGTGCGTAGTCGAAGAACCCGCGACCGCTCTTGCGGCCAAGAAGGCCCGCGGCCACCATGCGACGCAGCAATGGCACTGCGGCGTAGTTGGGATCGCTGAACTCGGCGTACAGCGCATCGAGGATGGCCAACGACGTGTCGAGACCCACCAGGTCGAGCAGAGCGAACGGACCCATTGGGAAGTTGCAGCCGCCCTTCATGGCGGTGTCGATGTCGGCGACCGAAGCGGTGCCCGACTCGGCCAAGCGAACGGCGTTGTTGAGGTATGGGAACAGCAACGCGTTGACAATGAAGCCAGCCTGATCCTTGACCTCGACAGCATCTTTGCCACAGGCAACCGCAAAGGCGGTGGCCGCAGCAATGGTGTCGTCGCTGGCGGTGAGCGGACGGATGATCTCGACAAGCTTCATGGCCGGTGCTGGGTTGAAGAAGTGAATGCCACAGACCTTGTCGGGGCGCTTCGTGACCATGGCCAACTCGACGACAGCCAAGGTGCTGGTGTTCGTCGCGAAGATGGCGTTTGGCTGCACGACCTGCTCGAGTTCGGCGAAGAGTGCCTTTTTAATGGCGAGGTCTTCGACGACGCTTTCGATAATGAGGTCGCAGCCGCTCAAGGCGCCGAGGGAATCGGTGGCGCTGACGCGGCCCAAAATGGCGGTGCGCTCTTCGTCGGCAAGCTTGCCGCGCTCGACCTGCTTGGCCAGGCTCTTGCCCAGCGACGCGACCATGGCATCAGCCGTGGCCTGAGTGCGCGAACGCACGATGACGGTGTATCCGGCCTTGGCTGCCACTTCGGCGAGGCCCGATCCCATGATGCCCGAACCCAAGATGCCTACTGATTTGATGTCGCTCATTCCAGAGACGATACCTACCAATGGGTAACTCGTCGAAGCCGAAGTGAGATCGGCCGTTACGCGTAGGCTCACCCGATGGCCAAACGGCAACCCCTTCGACCCCTGCGCGATTTTCTGGCCACCGAATCAGCGGGGGGAATTCTGGCCGTTGGCGGCGCTGTGGCCGCACTCATCTGGGTCAACGTTGCGCCTCACAGCTACAACTCGTTGTGGTCGCACGAGCTCTCCATCTCGCTCGGTCACCACGCGCTGCAACTCTCGCTCAAGCATTGGGTGAACGACGGGCTGATGGCGCTGTTCTTCTTGGTGGTTGGGCTCGAGATCAAGCGCGAGCTCGTGCTCGGCGAGCTTCGTGTGTTGCGCCGCGCTGCGCTTCCAATTGTCGCCGCCATCGGCGGCATGGTCATTCCAGCGGCGCTCTTCGCTGTGATCAACTCGGGTACCGATACCAGCCACGGCTGGGGAGTGCCCATGGCTACCGACATCGCGCTCGCGCTTGGTGTGATCGCGTTGCTCGGTCGCCACATCGTGCCGCCATCGCTGTCGCTGTTTCTTCTGGCCGTCGCCATCGTCGACGACATCGGCGCGATCGTTGTTATCGCTGTGTTCTACAGCAACGGCATCCAGGTCACGTGGCTTGCAGCGGCTGCCGCAATGGTGGCGCTCACGGTATTGCTACGACGCCTGCGCGTCACCGCAATGTGGCCGTTCATAGCCATCGGACTCGCGATGTGGTTCTCGTTGCACGAGGCCGGCGTGCATGCCACCATCGCCGGCGTGATCATGGGCCTGCTCGCACCCACCGCTGCTCCGCCCGGGCCCAACACCGTCAGCGTGGTCGAGCGGCTTGAGCACGGCCTGCATCCGTTCACCAGCTTTCTCATCGTGCCGCTGTTTGCAATTTCGAACGCAGGCATCCGATTCGACAATGCACTGCTCGACGGCGTGCTGAGTTCACACGCGTTTTGGGGTGTGGTGATCGGTCTCGTTATCGGCAAGCCCGTGGGCATCACGCTGGCATCGTGGCTCGCTGTACGTGCTGGAGTCGCCGAATATCCCACGGGCGTACGCCTGGCTCAAGTTGGCGCCGTGGGTGCCGTGGCCGGTATCGGTTTCACGGTCAGCCTGTTCGTCTCCGAGCTTGCGTTCACACACGCCGACCAACTGGGCCAAGCAAAGTTTGGTGTGCTCATCGCCTCGATCGTGGCTGGCCTCATCGGTGTCGTGGCATTGCGCGCTGTCGCGTACAGTGAACGCTCATGACCGGAACTCTTGCCCTACTCGGTGGCGGCCCTTTCACCGCCAACGACGATCTCGACCGTCGACTTATCGCAACGGCAGGAGCAACCGAAGTTGTCGTGCTGCCTACCGCCGACGCCTTTGAGCACCCAAGTCGGGCAATCGATAGCGCCCGCGTGTGGGGCGAGCGTCTGGGCGTCGCCATCGACGGCCGCCTCGTATTGCGCCGCGCCGACGCCAACGACTCGCAGCATGTGCACGCCGTCGAGCACGCCCGCATGGTCTACCTCGTTGGCGATTCGCCGCTGCATCTGCGCTCGGTGCTCAAGAACACGGCGATGTTCGAGGCGCTCAAATCGGTCATCGCAAACGGCGGAGTCGTCGCTGCGGTCGGATCCAGCGCAGCCTGCTTGTGCGACCCAATGACCGACCCACGTGGCGGCGCCTTCACCTTGGGTCTCGATTTCGTGAGTGGCCTTGCGTTGCTCACCGAAGCCGAGACCTGGTCACCTGAGCGCATCCATCGCTCACTGAAACTGGCCAGAGGATTCGCTGTTGGCGTGATGCCCACGGGCAGCGCGCTGCTGCATGCAAATGCAGCGTGGGAGCGCGTTGGTGCAGTAGAAGTGCACGGCGATCTGGTTGGCTGAGCCAAGTTGGCTCAGCCACTTCAGCTTTCGGTGATAGTCACCTTGAGAATGGTCACTGGCTCCAGTGGAGGCACGCCATTTGATGCAGCTGGATCAGCAGCGGCTTCGATAGCGCGGGCCGTGGTATCGAACCCGGCAGTGACCTTGCCCAACAGGCTGTAGTCGGCGGGCAGGCCAGCGCCCTGTGCCCCGGTAACCACGAAGAACTGGCTGTCGTTGGTGGTAGCCCCGCCAACCTTGGCCATGGCAACGGAAGCGACTTCGTACTTGCCGCTCTTTGGTGCCTCGACCGGTACTGACATGCCTGCGCCGCCCGAGCCGGTGCCCGTTGGGTCGCCGCACTGGAACATAAAGTCCTTGATGATGCGATGGCATGGCGTGTTGTCGTAGAAGTGGTAGCGAGCCAGATACACAAACATGTTCACGTTGGCTGGCGAGTTCGCCCGATCGAGCGCAATCGTGTAGCTGCCCTTGTTGGTCTCAACCTCGGCGGTGTAGGTCTTGCCTTCGGTGAGGCACTCTGGCGGATTGGCCTTGAACACAACCACGCGACCGGCTGAACCGTCGGCGGCTGGGCATGGGTAGGCACCCGATGCATCAGGAGTAGGTGCGGTGCCGAGGACAGTGACGATTGGTGCTGCGGTAGTCGTGGTGCCGACAGCACTGGCGACTGACGTAGTGGTGCTGTTGCCGTTCTCTGTGCTGCTGTCGCCGCCGGTGAGCCACACCAACAGGAACACTGCTGCGATCGCAAGCGGCACGCCGATGCCGATCTGCAGAGAGCGCTTCTTCACCTGAGACTTGCGCGCATCGCGCACCATCTCTTGAAGCTTGAGCTGACGATTGGCTTTCTGGCGTTCACGCTTGTCTGTTCCCACGGGTTGGCACGTTAGTCCCTAATCCCTCGCCGATGGCGTTCAACGCAACGCTCTTCGTCAAGACATCGGCAACCCCTTTGGCGCGTGCCGATCGTGAATCGACAAGAACTGCTCAAGGACATGACGTTGCGTGCCGATGCCTCATTGCGGCATTCACGCCGCGAGACATCGCACCTCGAAGAACAAGAGCGGGACAGCACGATCATGCAGGACGCACGAACATGAGTCGGACCACAGACTCACTTCAACAGCATCACGAGAATCAGGCGGCAACCTCGTTGCAGCCAGCGCAGCTTCACCGCGTCGGCCGTCAGCTCAGCGTTATCGCTCTCTTGGTGAGTGTCGCCTATCTCGTCTGGCGCAGCGTGTGGTCGCTGCACAGCAAGACCGGCATGGTCACATGGTGGCTGGCGATTCCAGCGCTCGCACTCGAAATCTCTGGCGTCATCACTGTGGCCGTATTCGTCTGGGCACTGTGGCGCTCGGGCGCTGACGACTCGGTGGCCCCAACGTCGGCACGTCCAATGAAGCTGGATCACGACGTAGTCGTCATCGCCACAGCGAGAACCGCGCAGGATCTTCGAGCCACTCTGGTTTCTCTGCAACACGATCCATCGTCGCCGAAAGCGATCGTGGTCGACCTTGCTGCCCGCAATGACATCGTTCAGATTGCGCTTGAGTTTGGTGCAACATTCCAAGACTCGGCAGCCAACGACACCACGGGATTGGCCGCTGCCCTTGTTGCCTCGGAGCACGAGTTCTTCCTGCTGCTGAACGCAGGCGATGTTCCTGCGGTCGACGCAGTGCAGACGTTGATGCACTGGGTCAGCGATAGCTCGATTGGTGTGGTGCAAGGTGTCGTTGGTTCGGCGCCTGGGATCGCATCTGAAGACGCACCGAATGCTCGCCATGAACTCACCTTCGAGCGCACCGCGCTGAACCCAGGCCTCGGTCGCCGGGGCACAGGAATTGTCACCGGTAGCGGTGCCCTCGTGCGTCGCAGGGCGTTGACAGATCTCGACCTCTGTACCGGAACTCGGCATCAAACGCTGCTCGAATTGATGCCCCGCCTCGCGGCGAAGGGCATCCGAGTTGTCAGTGCGTCAGGGGTCGCTGTAGTGGTCGAAACGCCGCTGATCGATTCATCTGCGGTCGCCGCAAACCGGGCCGCTGTTGCAAGCGCCGGCTGGCAGTTGCTTGTCGGCAAGAACGGCGCCGTTCGGGCTCGCGGCATCCACCTTCGTGACCGTCTTGCGCTCGCAGCGTGGTCCATGCGATCAGCCGACCGTGTTCGTCGTGTTGTCTTGGCAGCGATCATCTTTGGTTCACTACTTGCCGGACGCGCTCCGTTTACTCCGTCGATTCCTGCGCTGGCCTACCTCTGGCTGCCGATGTTCCTCACGTCGTCGGCATCGTTGACCCTGTTGTCGAACGGAGCCTTGCGCCCTGGCGACCGGGTTCGTAACTCGGTTCGTTCGATGAACGTGTCGATGACGTTGGTCGTGGCAATCAACGCTGTGCTGTTGATCCGCGGTATCTCTGACCGATTCACCCATGCGCTTCGTCCGATGGACAAGAACATCCAGATCGGCCTCACGGCTGTCGCTCTTTGGCTGCTCGGTGCAGCGCTCGACTCGATGCGACTCCTCGCGTGGCGCCGTCACAGTCGGCGGGCGCTTCGACTTCAGGCATCGGGTACCGCTCGCCTCGACGAGTACGGGGTGTACGTATCGGACATCACCATGTTCGGTGCCGGCTTGCTCGCCGATCAGTCAGTTCGAGTTCGCGAAGGTGGCACGCATCGCGTGTCGTTCACCGTGCCAAGCGAATCGGGCATCACGTCGCTCGACATTCCTTGTGTCGTCCGCAACGTTCGTGCCGACATGGCCGGAGCATGGCGAATCGGTGTCGAGTTCTACGATGCAGATCAGTGGGCGTTGAATGCTCTCGCTGAGAGCTGTGCCGTCATACCTGCTCGCGCAAGCATGGCCGGTTCGCATGTTGGTGTTCGTCAGGTCAACATTCCTCTCGCGGCGGGGGCGAGTCCTGGCCGTTTCGC
>JAPKZR010000336.1 GCA_026393695.1 Actinomycetota bacterium | reverse complement strand
GACGTTGAGGATGACCATCTTGGCGGCACGACGGGTCTTGCCACCGCTCTTAATGGTGCCGGCCGACGCATCGGCGCCACGCATGAAGCTCACTGGGCCGCTAGCGGTACCGCCACCCTGCAACAGTTCCTGGCTCGAGCGGATCTTCGACAGGTTGATGCCCGAACCCGAGCCACCCTTAAAGATGGTGCCTTCTTCGCGGTACCAGTTGAGGATGCCGTCCATCGTGTCGTCGACAGCGAGGATGAAGCAGGCGCTGGCTTGCTGAGGCACACCGGCGACACCGATGTTGAACCACACTGGGCTGTTGAACGCAGCGCGCTGGGTGACGAGGATGAACTTGAGCTCATCACTAAACGTGTCGGCCTCGGAGTCGTCGGCGAAGTAGCCGCCCTCGATGCCCCAACGGGTGATGGTGTCGACAACGCGGTCGATGACCTCACGCAGCGAACCCTCGCGCTCGGCAGTTCCGGGGGTGCCACGGAAGTACTTCTGGGCCACGATGTTGGTGGCGTTCAGCGACCAACCCTCGGGGAACTCGACGCCAAGTTGCTCGAACGCAACTGTGCCGTCTTTCCAGTTGCTGATGCGCGCATCACGACGTTCCCAAGAGACCTGATCGAAAGGATGAACACCCGGGGAGGTGAAGTGACGATTGAGTCCAATGGAGAGTCGTTCTGGCGCTAAAGACATTTGGGTTCCTGCTTTCGAGACGGAATTGTGGGGTACTTCTGACGTACCCGATTGGTTACTTGGTGCAATGAATTGAGCTGGGGACGGAAGGTGAACTTGCCCCCGCAAGTTCACGGAGCCGTTGCTCAACAACCACAACATGTTGTGCCTAGCAACCACGATTTTGAGGTCGTGCCACAAGCAGTTGGAAGATTACATCACTGTAGTTACATCGATGTCAAGTACCACTTTCGCGCGATCTTCGCGCGATTTGGGTGATACCGAAAACATTTTTCGAGCTGTTTTGGCCGCGGTGAGAGGTCGCAGGTTTAGGACACCTGCCCCGAGTCGAACATCTGCTGAGGGATACTTCAGCTCTGTGCGTCTCCATTCCGCGCCTCGTCACCGCGGCCGTTACGCCATGCAGCGTAGGTGCTGCGGCCTGTGGATAGAAAGGGGCATAACCATGTGAATTTGCTCCGCATAGCGTGTGGAGAGAGCAAATTTGGTGTGACTTTCAGGTAAACACGCCACAGTTATCCACAGCCCGTTTCGCGCTGTGCGTAACGGTCAGAGTGAGGGTGCAGTCAGAACCGGAACGATCGTTACGGGAATACCATTCAGCACTGAAGTGCCCGACAACGGGTCGAACGCCTCGTGGTCGGCAAGCACATTTGAGTTCACGCCGGCATGCTCGGCGGCCACGTTCATGCGCGTGCCTTCGACACCGTGGCCCCAGCCGTGCGGCAGGCTCACGACACCTGGGCGAATATCTTCGCTGATCTCTACCGGCGCCTCGACACTGCCCACACGGCTTGTGACCTTGGCATATCCACCGTTCACGAGGCCCAATTTCGCAGCATCGTCGGGATGCACGGTGAGCGTGCAACGAACTTTGCCCTTGACCAACACGTTGATGTTGTGCATCCACGAGTTGTTCGAGCGCAAATGCCGGCGGCCCACGAGCGTGAACTGGTCGGGGTCGGGCGTAATCATTGCTGCGGCAAGGCGATCGACGTCGCCGATGAGTGGCGCCGCCGCAAGCTCAATTCGGCCCGACGGCGTGCGCAAGATTTCTGGCAAGCGAGGCTCAAGAGCGCCGAAATCGACCCCATGTGGGTTGTCGATCAGCGTCTGCAAACTCACAGCCTGTGGATTTGAGCCGAATCCATCCCCAAAGGGCCCTGTGCGCAACATGAAATCGAGTGTTCGCTCGGGTCCGCGGTGGCCCGTCTCGGCCAACATCGCCAGAATCTCGTCGGCGTCGCGGCCACGGATGGGCGAATTCGGATCTGACACTGAGTGGCGGACCAATGAGGAAATTGACGAATCGTCAACAATTGCCGGATCGGCGTCGACGCCCTTGCCCTGCAGCATCATCGAAAGCTTCGCCATGACCTCCCATTCGTCGGGTTGACCCTCGTCGAGTGGCAGAACCGGGGGGCTGTAGTTGGCCACATTGCGCACCGCGAACTGCAGCAGCAATAGGTCGTAGTGGCCGCGCTGCAACTGCGACGGCGGCGGCAAGATCACGTTGGCGTGACGCGTGGTCTCGTTGAGATACATATCGACGCTGACCATGAACTCAAGCGTTTCGAGCGCAGCATCGAGGCGATTCGAGTTGGGGGTCGACAACACCGGGTTGCCCGCCACGGTGATCATCGCGCGCACTTGGCCCTCGCCAGGCTCGGTGATCTCTTCGGCCAGAGCCGCCACCGGATACTCACCCATAATCTCGGGAAGGTTGCGAACACGGGTGTGGCCACGGCCGGTCTTGAAACCAGGGCCGGTGCCCGACTGGCCGCGGGTACTGGCCCCGCCAGCAACAGGCATCGCGAACATCGCGCCGCCGGGGCTGTCGAAGTTGCCGGTGAGAATGTTGATGACATCAATGAGCCACGACGCTGTGGTGCCGAATTCGGTAGTGGTGGTGCCGATACGCCCATAGACCGTAGAAGTGGGCGCAGCGGCCAACTCGTGGGCAATACGGCGAACCACAGTGGGGTCAAGGCCGGTGGTTGGGGCCACTGCCTCGGGCGTGAACGCAGCGCTGGCATTACGAACTTCGTCGAGGCCGTTGAGTAGACCCGAAACCACCGGACCTGGGTTGGCCAAGCCATCGGTGAACAACACGTTCACAATCGACATCAGCAACAACGCATCGGTGCCCGGGCGAATCGCCAACCACTCGTCGGCCTCTTCGGCAGTGCGGCTACGGCGGGGGTCGACAACAACGAGTTTGCCGCCACGCGCCCGAATGGCTTCGATGCGGCCGGGGAAATCGGGAGCGGTGCACATGCTGCCGTTCGAGGCGTAGGGATTGCCGCCGAGGATCATCAAGTAATCGGTGCGGTCGAGATCGGGCACGGGCACGCTGACGGCTGTGCCAAACACATACGCCGAGGCAACTTGGCGCGGCGCTTGGTCGACGGTAGATGCGCTGTAGCGCTGGCGGGTGCCAACCGACTGCAGCACCACGCGGTTGTACATCATTGCCGACAGGCTGTGCGCCCCTGGGTTGCCGAGATACACGGCAAACGCTTCGCGACCGTGGCGATCGATGATGCCGTTGATACCGCTGTGAACCTCTTGCCACGCCTCGTCCCACTCGACCTCGACATGCACGCCGTTGCGCTTCACCAAGGGCTTGCGAATGCGATCTGGGTCTTCGTGTAGCTGCTTGAGGGTCGAACCCTTGGGGCAGATAAAGCCGTGACTAAACACGTCGTCACGGTCGCCGCGGATGCGCACCACCTGCTCGCCTTTGAGGGTGATCTCGAGCCCACAGCTGGCTTCGCAGAGCGGGCACGTGCGAAAGGCGGTGCGGGTATCACCAGCGAGGTCGGGGTGCGTGGTGGTTGCAGTCGACGCGGTTTCAGTCATAGTGGAAGTATCGCGCTGTGCAACGTCTCTACCCGCTACCCGCCACACCGATCACCATCGCTGAGGCGTATGGAATGCCCCGCCCCGCGGTCGGCGACGGACGGCCGTGGGTCGAGCTGTGCATGGTCTCCAGCATCGATGGGTCCACTGCCTTCGACGGTGAATCACGCGGCCTGTCGAGCGACACCGACCGCGAGGTGCTGCTCACGCTGCGCCGATTTGCCGATGTCATCATCGTTGGCGCTGGCACTGTGCGCAGCGAGGGTTACGGGGCTCCACGCAAGCCCGGCCAACGCATTGGCGTGGTGAGCCGCACCGGCGCTGTCGATGCAAGCAGCGCGCTGTTCGCGAGCGGCGCCGGGTTTTTGATCGTGCCCGAAGACGCTCCACACAGCTCGATCGAGTCGGTGCGCGCCGGCGTTGGCGAGATCGATCTTCATGCCGCGCTGCGCTCGTTGCCTGGCAACCCGGCCTTCGTGCACGCAGAGGGCGGACCCACGCTGAACGGTGCGCTCGCAGCCGCCAACCTGATCGACGAGATCAACCTCACCACGTCGCCGCAAATCGTGGGCGGCGACGGCACCCGACTGATCACCACCGCTCCCCCAATGAGCCACCGGTTTCACCTAGCGCATCTGCTTGAGGACGACGGCTTTCTGTTCAGCCGCTACCTGCGCGCCGATTAGCCCTTGTTCGATTGCAGCTTTTGCAGCAACTTGAGCTCGCGGGCAAAATCGCCGGCCGCATCGAAGTTCTTGTACACGCTGGCAAAGCGAAGATAGGCAACCTCGTCGAGTTCGCGCAGACGGTTGAGAACGGCAAGGCCGACCACGGCACTGGACACTTCGTTGCCATGCAAACGGGCGTCGTCTTCGACTGCCTCAGACAGCACTTCGATCTGCTCCGACGAAACGGGGCGACCCTTGCATGCTGCCTGCACGCCAGACATGACCTTGGCGCGATCAAACGACTCGCGATTGCCTGAGCTTTTCACGATGATCAGCGGCAGTTCTTCGAGCCGCTCGTACGTGGTAAACCGATGGCTGCACTGCAGGCAATGACGCCGACGACGGATCGCGTTGCCTTCTTCGGCCAAGCGTGAATCGATGACCTTGGTGTCATCGGCGCGGCAGGATGGACAAAGCATGCCCCATGAGGCTAGTCACCAACGCCGGTGATGCGACCTACGGCAGCACTAAGAGCTGGCCAGGCTGCAACACGGTGCCGCCGTTTGCCGCAATCAGCGAGTCGACGTAGTTGTTGAAACCGTGCGCGCCATGGAACTGAGCGGCGAGCTGCCAGATGGAATCGCCCGGCTGCACGATGTAGGTGACTGCGGTTGATGCCACGGCCGCTGGCATTGCGATGGGCGATGCACCAGGGGCTCCGGCGACATTGGCTGGACGAACCGTGGAGGTGGAGGCAGGTACACCCCCACGGTTCGCCAGAACTGTGTTGGCGGATAAACCAAGGACCACGACAGCGGCTCCAAGCAGCAGACCAGCAGCCAAACGCCGACGCATGTACACCGAGTGCGCAGGACGACTGAGGCCAAGGCGAACCTCGAACTCGCCGAATTGTGCGGGGTACAGCGTTGCGGTCATGACTTGGTCTCCTGGTTGCGCCAACAGCGTGGATTGATGATGAATCCGCCGGAGCGACGACCACCCACGATCGGGTGTTCGACG